>JBFHES010000077.1:0-16877 GCA_041584015.1 Bacteroidales bacterium | reverse complement strand
GACCATTATTCTATACAACTACAGAGGCTGTTTATCCTGATGACGTAGTTAAAGTTCAGGATACATATCAAGCAATGCTTGCAGTACCTTTATTCTCTCAGAAAGATGATCTTTATAGAATCTTATTGACTCGTAAGCCTGTTAATTTTGATGTGCTTGCAGAAGATCAGCCATGGGCTCAGATTACCGTTGATGGTTTAGAGCATTCAGGTTGGGAAGAATATGCATTTAGAGCATTGAAGTTCTCTAAAGATGGTGAGCACTTATATTTTGCTGTTGTTAATAAACTGTATAGGGCATCTAATCTAAGTAATGCAAGAACATACAAGCAGTTGAACTATGATGAAGATAATGCTGATTATGCTGTTGAAATTGAAGAGATTTCTACTTTCTCACAACCTATCAACACCATTGCAGTTGACCCTAACGATGCTGACAGAGTAATTGTAACTGTTAGTGGATACGGAATTGGTGATCACGTTTACTTCTCATCAAATGCTACTACTTCAGGTGCTTCTTTCCATTCTAAGGATGGATCAGGAATAACTCGTTTACCTGACTTCCCGGTTTATGCTGCTGTAATTAATGTTGGCAATGGAGAGCAAGTTGTATTAGGAACACATTACGGTATTTACACAACTGAAAATATTAACGATATCAACCCTGAGTGGGTAAACCAAAACAAAAATGGAATGCCGGATGTAATGGTTTCTGATCTTGTTCAGCAAATTCATGTTCATAGTTGGACTTCAGGTGTTCGCAATGGTGGACATATTTATGCAGGTACACACGGTCGTGGTATCTTTAAAACAGACGAGTGGGCTGTTGGAATCGACGAAGCTCCTGAAACAACAATTGAAACTGCTGCAGCTGCTCAGTTAAAGGTATATCCAAACCCTGTTGCTGATATAGCATCAATAGAATATACACTTACAAATTCAAGTGATGTTGCTATTCAGGTTTACGACCTTAACGGTAGACTGGTTAAGCAAACCAATGAATCGTTAAATAGAGGTACGCATACCTTAGCGCTTGACGTTGCTGATATTGAGCCTGGAACTTATGTTGTTTCTGTTCGTTCGGCCACCTCAACTAAGAGTGCCAGAGTTGTTGTTTACTAGATAAAACGAAATAAAATATCAAAAAAGCCGCTTGAATTTTCAAGCGGCTTTTTTTGTATCGTCAATCGTATAAACCTATTTCCCATTGTGTTTGATGGACTCAGAGCTGCTCTCTTCTTTTGTAAATCTATCAAGAAATGAATTATCGTTTATCTCCTTTGAGAGTGATTGGATTACATTTTCCGGTACATTATAGATATCCAGCATTATTAATCCATCTAAAGCATTGTTAAATTTGGGGTCGATGTTAAACCCAATGATTTCGGCATTCAGGCTAAGGTATTTTTTCAAAAGCACTGGAATGCGTATCGATTTCTCCACATCTTTTATAACCCGGTCTATTCGACTAATATCTCTGCTGTCAAGAATTATTTCTTTATCCACTTTCATTGCAGCCTGTACATAAAAATCCTTTCTTGGGAAAATGTATTTAGCCATCTCATGATTAAAGTGATTCTTTTTGATGAAATCGACAATGAGGCTCTGCGAGAATTTCGAAAACTCATTACTAATACTTACCGGACCAACAAGGTAACGCAATTCCGGGTGTTTTAGCAGGAAGTATAAAATACCTTTCCAAAGCAGAAATAATGATAATGGTTTGCGCTGGTATTCTTTAACAACAAACGATCTACCCAATTCAACACATTCTTGCATGATAGGATACATGTCCCTCTTAATCCTGAATAAGCTTTGAATGTAAAAGCCCTTTATTCCATATGAATGAAATATTTCATTACCTTTTCCTACCCGGTAGGCACCCACAATCTTTTGCGCGGTATCATCCCAAATTACCAATTGGTGATAGTATAGATCAAACTCGTCCAGATCGTTGCTACGGTTTGTTCCTTCGCCAACTTCACGAAAGGTGATCTCTCTCAATCGTCCAATTTCCTGAAGGACGTATGGCATCTCAATCGCTGGCGCACATAATACCCGGTAATTCTTGCTCTTAAAAAGTTCGTACTCTTTCGATATTTTCGCAATCTCAGCAATAATGATTTCCTGAGGTACAGCAGCAATTATATCTTCAACCTTCTTAGGACGTTTAAGCGATCGTCTGAAAAATTTACGAACCTCTAATGGAGTACCAAGTGCGTATGTTCTAGCACGCAGGTACCTGCCATATTGAGAGATATCCTTAAACTCATTCTGTTCTTTAATGCTTATTGGTGTCCCTATGCGGATTTTTATCAGTTTGTTCTTTTTGTTAAGTATTTCGGAAGGAAGTTTTGCGCTGCTTAGTAGCGGATGGATTCTTCCCAGAACATGAAATAGCCAACTGTTGCTTCCGGTAAAATAAATGGGAACTACCGGAACTTCGCTCTTCTTTATGAATTTCAAAACCGGGTTTTGCCATTGTTGATCACATATTTGATTGTTCTCGGAATAGTATGTGGATACTTCTCCGGATGGGAAGATACCAAGTGGCTTGCCTTCATTTAAATGTGTAAACGAACTTTTAATGCCTGAATAGCTTGAACCTGACTTGTTGCGTGTTTCAAAAGGATTTACCGGTAGGAAAAAGTTTTTTATAGGGTCTACCTTACTCAGCATGAAGCCGGCCATTACTCGATAGTCTGGTCTTATTTTGGATAGCAACTTTATAAGTATAATCCCATCAATCCCACCAAACGGATGATTAGAAATTGTTACAAATGCACCTTCAAGTGGTATTCTTGCCAGGTCTTCATCTGAAACTTCAAATTTTAGTCCTAGTTCCTCTATTACGGAATCGATAAAATCAATTCCACTTTTATCGTAAAGCGAGCCATATACTTTGTTTATTTTGTTGAGCCGTAAGAATTGCATTAGCAGACGAGACAGTAAATCGCCTCCTAACCCATGCAGTCTGGTAGCTTCGGCAAAGTCTTTTTTACTTACAAGGTCCATGGTTCCTAAATTACATATTATTTTAATAATTGTAAATAAGTAGAACTAAACAGGGAGAGAAAAAGTATTCTCCAGTATGTTTAGCCCGTGGAAATAAAAAAAGGTTGTCCCCTGTAATTAGGAAACAACCTTGTTTATTGGTGTGTGTTTAATACTAATTATTACCCAGGATAAGCGGTAATCCATCCTTGGTGCTTCCGATAACAACAACCTTTGAGTTCGCCGACTCAGAAAGCTTTAATGTAGCATCGATACCTTTTTGCTGCAAAATTTTATCAGTTAAACTTGAACTGATAATTTGGTTATATCTAGCAATACCTTCTGCTTCAATAATTTTTCTTTTTGCTTCACTTTCTTCCTTGTCAAGCTTGTACTGGTAGGCAAGGAATTCCTGCTCCTGCGTAAGTTTGGTCTCAATCGCTTTAATAATATTTGTTGGCAGATTGATTGATCGAATAAGTAATGCTTTCATTTCAATGAAGTTGGTGTCAAGTACAATACCTGTCTCTTCAATAATTGAGTTCTCAACTTCGTTTCTTTTGGTAGAATAGATTTCCTCTGCAGTATACCTACCCGTAACTTTTCTAACCGATGATCTTACCTCAGGAATAACCAAACGATTAATATAATCGCCAAGGAATTTCTCATGTAAGAAACCTATTGATTGATACTTAGGGTTGAAACGAACAGTGATGTCCATCATTACTGAAAGTCCGCTTTTGTCCAAAACGTCCATTCTTTCTTCCCTTTGTTGTTCAGTAACATCATAGATGATAAGGTCGTTCCAAGGGGCGACAACCTGAAAGCCCGGGTTGTAAACAACCTCTTTATCTAAACCGCCGGTAAACTGGCGGAAAATGATCGCTCTTTCACCTGGTTCTAACTTGTAGAAGATACTGCTACCAAAAATTATTAACACAATCACAACGATAATTCCGATGATTGCTACTGAGCTAAATTGTTTGTTCATAGTTTAAATAATTATTTATTTTCTGTAAAAATACGATTAATGTTCATTCTATTAAAGTAAAAGCATAAAGATTCAAGTAATGAAATATTACATTAGTTTCTATAAATATTGCAACTCTCTCTTATTGACCTGCAATTTATTGCAAAATACCCGGATTAAGCAGGTTTTTTAATTGTGTTTAGTTTGATGAAAGTCTGAGCTATTTTTATAGGAACGTAACCAATCTGGATCAATCGGCTTGAAATATTTATGTAGCCCAATTGATTGTGAATCGAATAACTACTATCGAGTGATCAGTGGCATTGCACCAATCTAAGCCTGGATATCTATTCGATTCTTTATTAGTACTTAGTCATTCGGTCAATATCGCGTTTTGCGTCTTTGGCCTTTAGCGATTGTCGTTTGTCGCCAACGGTTTTACCACGGGCAAGAGCAATATCTACTTTCGCATAACCTTGCTCAGAAATATAGAGTTTCAGCGCAACAATGGTAAGCCCTTTCTCCCTAATTTTTTTGTCCAGCTTGTTTAGCTCCTGTCTGTTAAGCAATAGCTTCCTGTCTCGTTTAGGCTCATGATTATTGTAGGTGCCATAAGAATACTCATCAATGTGCATCCCTCGTAACCAGAGCTCCCCTGAGCGAAAATTGCAAAAGGCGTCAACCAAACTGGCTTTGCCCATTCTTATGGATTTAATTTCTGTTCCTGTGAGAACAATTCCTGCTGTATATTCATCTATAACTTCATATAGATAGCTGGCTTTTTTATTTTTGATAACAATAGTTGCTGCCATAATTTACAAAGGAATTATCATTTCAATTGTTTCATCAATTGCTAAAATAAGCAGGAATAAAACTAAGATAACAACGGCTATGAAACCAAGCTTCTTACTGTCAGGTGTTTTAAGTAAGCTATCTAAACCTTGCCAAAGCAAGAAAATGGAGTAGAGGTAAAAGAGCTGAAGAAATAGTAAGGATTGAAATAAGTTTGATAGAATAGTTGATGCAAAATAAGGTATTAGCGAATAAGCGATGTATTTAAAAGAGGTGTTCTTGTCAATTTGTGGGGCAAAGCTAGGCGCAACCTGTAAAACAAAAAGTGAGGTTAAGTAAAAACCCGCAAATACTGAAATAAAGTGACTTACTGATTGCACCAATGAATGTACAAACAGAAATGTGCCTGAGAATAAGAATAGTCCAAGGAATTTAGCAATGGCGCTAATTACAACAATTGGTAGTACAAAGTTTTTTACAATGTCAACATGATCAGTGTCTTCAGCGGCAATCTTCTCCCACTCTGCTGAAGGTGCAATAATCATATTCTTTACCCGATGTAAAATAAACTGAATTTCCATGCTTTTATATAGCTAATCAAACAAGCAACAAAAGTATTATTTTTACTTAAATTCTGATCTATACTTTTAACTCAAGTTATCTTAGATCTAATGAAATCAACTAATTTTGTAGCTAGTTGATTGTTAGTTGTTATCAATTAAACCAATACGAGTATCATGAGAAAACCGCTGTTAATAACAATAACTGGAGCTACGGCAAGCAGTAAAACAGCTCTGGCCGCAAATCTGGCACTAAGCTTAAAGGGCGAGATAATTAGTGCCGACTCCCGACAGGTTTATTGCGATATGAATCTTGGAACCGGAAAAGATATTGAGGATTATACAATTAACGGAGTTACCATTCCTGTTCATCTGGTTGATATTGTTGAAGCAGGCTATAAATACAATGTGTTTGAGTTTCAACGCGATTTTGTAAGCGCCTTTAATGATATTACTGAGCGAGGAGTACAGCCAATTCTTTGCGGTGGAACAGGAATGTATATCGATGCGGTTCTAAAGGGCTATAAGCTGATTAATGTTCCAAAAAATGAGCTGCTGAGAACCGAACTTGAACAGATGGACATGGCTGCACTTGTTAGTCGATTACAGTTGATGAAGGACTTGCATAATGTAAGTGATACGTCTACAGTTAAGCGCTTGATACGCGCCATTGAAATAGCTGATTATTATGAAAAGAATCCTGATGAAGATCGATCTTACCCTGAATTCGATTCCATAATTTTCGGAGTTAAATTCGATAGGCAAAGTCGCAGAAGAAGAATTACCGAGCGCTTACAGTCACGACTAGATGAAGGTATGCTTGATGAAGTTGATCAATTATTGAAGAGCGGCGTGAGTGCTGAGGATCTTATCTTTTATGGGTTGGAATATAAATACCTGACCCAACACATCATTGGAGAGCTTAGCTACACCGAGATGTTTGAAAAACTAAATACGGCAATTCATCAGTTTTCTAAAAGACAAATGACCTGGTTCCGACGTATGGAAAAGCAGGGTGCCAAAATTCACTGGCTCGATGGATACATGGATATGGAGGCAAAACTTGAGAAAATCAATGCTCAAATTTCATCCATAAAATGAGAAGTTCTGCCATTAAAGCTGTAGCTAATTGATAAATGAGCTTCGAAAATTTGCTGGAAACATAAAAAATATATTATCTTTGAGATGGGTTAATAATTTGATTGAAATGTTAGTTTTTTCATGATTAGAGGTTTTGGTCCCGCCATTGGCGGGATTTTTTTTTGCTACCCAGAACAAAAATCATCAGGTCTTGTTAGGATGTTTCTAATAGCATATGATGAAGTTTTTGACGAAAATAATGGTTTACCTTAAAGACAAGTGGGGCGTGCAAAGCACCTGGCACTTTGTTCTAATCAATATAGTATTTGCTTGCACAGGTTTCTCGGTGTTGTATGTTAAAGATTATATCTATGCGTTAATGGGCTTGTCTGATGCCAGTTTTACAATCAAGTTCATCCTCTTCTTTATATTGGTTCTACCTTTATACAATGTGCTGTTATTAGTATGGGGTACTCTCTTTGGTCAGTTTCGGTTTTTCTGGAATTACGAGAAGCTTTTCTTTACCCGAATGGCGAAGCTATTTACCACTAAGCGAACGCTAAAAGAGCGTTAATCTAATTTCTTGCTCCTTTTCACTGTTAAGAAACCTTAACAACCATTTCATAATAATTAGAAATATACTTGCGTTCAAAATGTTAGAAATCTGTAAAGCATTTTTCTGATTGATTGAAAAAATAGTATTTTTACGGCTGTTCGACTTTTGCAACGAAATGAGGATGTTTAGACGGATAGATTAAATTCTTGGAATTTGGCTATTTAGAAAGCAGCTGGCTTTAGTGGAACCACGCAACATAAATTTAAACTTTTTAAGTATGAGAATTAACAAACTTATTTTATTAGCAATTCTGTTTCTGTTTATGATCCCTTCAGTGATAGCGCAACGCGACATTGAAAAGGGATATGAGTTTTATGAGAAGCAAGAATGGTCTATAGCCAAAGACTACTTAAGGAGTGGCTATCAGAAAATTAAGGATAAGAAGATAAAGCCCGAAGTCACTTTTATGATTGCAGAATGTTATCGTAAAATGTTGAATACAAAAGTGGCTGAATCTTATTATAAAAAAGCAATTGCACGTAAATATCCAGATCCAATAGCTGTGCTTTATTATGCTGATATGCTTAAGATGAATGAGCGTTACGATGAAGCGGTTATTCAATACAAAAAATATTTAGAAAAAGTTCCGGGTGATGAAAGAGGCGAGTATGGCGTAAAATCATGTGAACGTGCCGCTGTTTGGAAAAATAATCCTACCAGATATAAGGTTGAAGCTATGGCTTTCTTTAATGATAAGGAACTGGATTTCTCACCGGCTTTTGCTAAGAAAGATTACCGTGTTGTTTATTTTACTTCAAGTAGAGAAGGAACAACCGGCGATAAAGTAAGTGATATTTCAGGTGTGAATTATTACGATATTTTCCAAACCAGCCTTGACAGGAAAGGAAAATGGAGTGTGCCAACTCCACTTGGACCTCCTGTAAACTCTGAGTTTGAAGAAGGTGGTTGTGCTTTAAACAGAAAAGCCAATCAGTTATTCTTTTCTCGTTGTGCCGAAGAGAAACATAAAGACCTGGGTTGTCAGATTTACATGTCAACGAAGAAAGGACAAGGTTGGGGCGATCCAACGCACATTCCAATAGCTCACGACAGTACCGATATTAAATTTCCAAACTTATCTGCCGACGAGAAAACATTGTATTTTACCGCTGACATTCCTGGCGGCTACGGCGGACAGGATATATGGATGGTAAAACGTGCAAAAAAAACAAAGCCATTTGGAGCACCAATCAACCTGGGCCCTGAGATTAATACATTCGGTAACGAGTGGACACCTTATTCACGAACAGATAGTACTTTATACTTTGCATCTGACCATCACTTAGGAATGGGTGGAATGGATATGTTTAAGGCCGATTTACAGCCAGACGGCAAATGGGTTATTGAGAACATGAAATATCCGGTAAACTCAGCAGCCGACGATTTTGGTATGATCTTTAAAGGTGCTGATGAAGAAGGATTCTTTTCATCAAACCGTTCAGGAGGTAAAGGTAGTTTCGATATTTACTATTTCGAATTACCAGGCTTAAGATTCGAAAGCAAAGGGTACATTGTTGATAAAGAAACGGAAGAACCAAAGGTTGGAGCAAAAGTTACCATCCGAGGCGATAATGGTTTCTTATTAGAAATGGTTTCAGAAGCCGATGGCTCATACAAATTTCCAAAACTTAAAGGTGATGTTGATTACAGTGTAACAGCAGAGCTGGATGGCTATTTTGTAGGTAAAGTTGAATTTTCCACCAAAGGTGTAGATGCTGATCAGGAGTTTAACTCAAACATCGCTTTGGAGAAAATTATTGTAGCTAAAGATTACGATATCGACGATATATTTTATGCCTTTAACGATGCAGCAATTAAGCCGGAATCATTTGTATCACTAGATAGTTTGGTGATCTTATTGGAAGATAATATTAAGATTACAATTGAGCTGAATGCACATACCGACTTTAGAGGATCACCCGAAGCAAACCTGGATCTTTCAAATCGAAGAGCAAAATCAGTTGTTGATTATCTAACCAACAAAGGAATTGAAGTTGAGCGTTTAACTTCTCGCGGATATGGTGAAGACGTGCCACATACGGTAAATGCAAGCAAAGCTGCTGAGTATGAATTCTTGAAAGAAGGTGATGTGTTAACCGAAGATTTTATCAATAATTTGGCAAACGACGACCAGCGCGAAGTAGCGCATCAAATAAACAGAAGAACACAGTTTAAAGTAGTTTCTACCGATTTCCAATCTAAGCTTCCAACAAAAGAGGAGCTTGAGGAAATGGAAGACGCGGCTGAGGAATCTGATAATTAGCGCATAAAAATATAATAATATGTCCTGATAATTTGAAAGAAGAAGTAATTTTGTCCCGCTTAAAAACGGGAGAGGAAAGCGTCCCGAATTATCGGGGCGTTTTTTTTATTATTTAAATTCAGACAATGAACCAGGATTACAGATATAATTTACGTGGAGTTTCTGCATCAAAGGAAGATGTACATCAGGCTATTAAGGACATTGACAAAGGTCTGTTCCCAAAGGCATTTTGTAAAGTTGTGCCCGATTTACTTACTGGTGATAAGGACTATTGCAATATCATGCACGCAGATGGTGCTGGTACCAAATCGGCTTTGGCTTATATGTACTGGCGCGAAACCGGCGACCTATCCGTTTGGAAAGGAATTGCTCAGGACGCTTTGATAATGAATGTTGACGATCTGTTATGCGTGGGTGCAACGGATACTATTTTGGTGTCATCCACCATTGGGCGTAACAAAAATCACATTCCTGGTGAAGTAATTTCGGCCATTATAAATGGAACAGAAGAATTGCTTGCTGAACTCCGCGATATGGGAGTGGAGATTTATTCAACGGGCGGTGAAACTGCTGATGTTGGCGATTTGGTTCGTACAATTATTGTCGACTCAACAGTAATAGCTCGGATGAAACGCAGCGATGTAATCTCCAATGATAACATTAAACCAGGAGATGTAATTGTAGGAATGAGCTCCTACGGTCAGTCAAGTTATGAGAAAGAGTACAACGGCGGAATGGGAAGCAATGGCTTAACATCTGCACGTCATGATGTTTTCTCAAAATACCTGGCCGAGAAATATCCGGAGAGTTTTGACCCGAATGTACCTGAAGAGTTGGTGTATTCAGGAAATTATAAACTGACAGATAAAATAGAAAAATTGGGAATCGATGCCGGTAAAATGGTATTGTCTCCAACCAGAACTTACGCGCCGGTTATCAATACCATCTTAAAAGAACATCGTTCAAAGATACATGGTATGGTGCATTGTTCAGGTGGTGCCCAAACTAAAGTAATGCACTTTGTGGAGAATTTACATATTATTAAAGATAATATGTTTGATGTTCCGCCTTTGTTTGAAACCATCCAGCAGGAAAGTCAAACAAGTTGGCACGAAATGTACAAGGTGTTTAATATGGGCCATAGAATGGAAATCTATGTTGATGAGGAAATGGCTCAAAGCATTATTGATATTGCTTCATCCTATAATATTGAAGCAAAAGTAATTGGTCGTTGCGAAGCGGCTACTTCAAATAAATTGACGATCAAGTCGGAGTTTGGAGAGTTTATTTACGAATAAGGAGAATGAACCATGAGTGATGGAAGTATGATATTAGAGAAACTCGAAGGCGTAAAAATGCGCTTTGAAGAGGTTGCTCAGCAGATAACAAACCCTGATGTAATCGCCGATATGAAGCGATATGTGAGTTTGAACAAAGAATATAAAAACCTTGAGCCCATTGTTGAGGCCTACAACGAAATAAAATCCGTTATTGACAATATTGATGGTGCTAAGGAAATGCTCGACGAGGAGAAGGATCCTGAAATGCGCGAAATGGCAAAGCTGGAACTTGAAGAATCAATTGCAAGGAAAGCCGAGCTGGAAGAAGATATTAAAATCTTGCTGATACCAAAAGATCCGGAAGATGATAAGAATGCAGTTGTAGAAATCAGAGGTGGTACTGGTGGTGATGAGGCCAGTATTTTTGCTGGAGACTTATACCGTATGTACACTAAGTTCTGCGAGACAAAACGCTGGAAAGTAGAAATCACTTCTTTTACCGAAGGTACTTCTGGAGGCTACAAAGAAATAATTCTGAAGGTGAGTGGCAATGGCGTATATGGTGTTTTAAAGTATGAGTCGGGAGTGCATCGCGTGCAGCGTGTACCTCAAACAGAAACGCAGGGACGCGTGCATACATCAGCTGCAACCGTTGCTGTGTTGCCGGAGGCTGATGAGTTCGACGTTGAGTTGAAAACCGCAGACATTCGTCGCGATGAGTTTTGTTCATCCGGTCCAGGTGGCCAGTCGGTAAACACCACGTACTCTGCTATTCGTTTGACACACATTCCGTCAGGTATTGTTGTTCAGTGTCAGGATCAGAAATCGAAGCTGAAGAATTACGATAAGGCATTTGCCGAATTGAGAACACGCTTGTACAATCTGGAGTATCAAAAGTACATGGATGAGATTGCAGGTAAACGAAAGACCATGGTGTCTACGGGCGATCGATCAGCAAAAATCCGTACCTACAATTGGCCACAGGGTAGAGTAACTGATCATCGTATCAATTTAACTTTATACAACCTGCCGGCAATTATCGATGGCGATATTCAGGGAATAATTGATAAACTTCAGATGGCTGAGAATGCTGAGCGTCTGAAGGAAAATGAAATGGTTTAATTTTGAAAACATGACCTTCTCAGATATATTCGAACAGATTAAGAAGAAGCAAAGCTTTTTATGCATAGGGCTTGATAGCGATATCAATAAAATTCCTGAGCATTTGAAAAAGCTTGACGACCCCATTTTTGAGTTTAACAAACAGATAATTGACGCCACTCATGATTTATGTGTTGCCTACAAACCCAACATCGCATTTTACGAGTCGCTGGGGGTTGCTGGCTGGATAAGTCTTGAAAAGACTGTTAAATACTGCAAGGCAGAGTATCCTGAATTATTCCTGATTGCTGATGCCAAGCGCGGTGATATTGGAAATACATCAAAAATGTATGCCAAAGCTTTTTTGGAATCCTTGCCATTCGATTCCATCACGGTAGCGCCATATATGGGAGCAGATTCGGTAACTCCATTTCTTGAGTATAAAAACAAGTGGGTAATTTTGTTAGCACTAACATCTAACAAGGGAGCCTTCGATTTTCAGTTTTTTAAGAATGAGCAGGACATGAATTTGTTTGAACAGGTGTTGGTGAAATCGCAGGAGTGGGCCAACCACGAACAAATGATGTATGTAGTTGGTGCCACTAAAGCTGAAAGCTTAAGTGAAGTGCGCAAGCATGTGCCGGATCATTTCTTGTTAGTACCTGGTGTTGGCGCACAAGGCGGAAGCCTTGAGCTGGTGGCTAAATTTGGAATGAACAAGAATTGTGGTTTATTGGTAAACTCGTCAAGAGGTATTATCTATGCAGGAAAGGATACCGCTTTTGCAACCGATGCAAGATTAGCAGCCAAGGAATTGCAGCTTGAAATGGGGCAGTTGCTGGATCAATATCTCTAAAGACTAAAACAATGAGCAGGCAATCAGGCAGACCTTTAAGCGGATTATTATTGCTGCTCATGCTTTTTCCATTCTTTATAAATGCGCAGTTAAATCGGCTTGACACACTGGTTTACATTGATCATGTGGTAGTGCCTCATGGCCTGGCAGTAGAAGGAACTATTGTGCAGGAAATTTCAGGCATTGAGTATACAGGAAACAAGAGCCAGTACTTACTCATGCCGCAAACTGTTGGAAACTCTTATCTGTATTTGTGCAGCATCCAGCTAGTTGATAATAAACTTCATTATGAGTTTGATGGTGTGCTTCCGTTTAATGGTAATGGCTTTGATGGTGAGTCGGTGCGCAAGCATCCGCTTGACGGTGCATTATACTTAAGTGAAGAAACTTCGGAGACACGAGTTTGTAGGTTAGACGAAGCAGGCAACACAAGCAATATCTATAAATGGGAGGGAGCACTGCGCCGCAACAGCGGCTTCGAAGGATTATGCTTTAGCGCCACGGGTGCATTCATGTACGTTTCTCTTGAACGTAGTTTCGATCCATCTCAAACCATCATCGTAGAATATAGTCAAACAGATCAATCAGTAAAAGAGTATACTTATCCGCTTGATCTGGTGCCTAACGACCTGAAGGCAGATAATGGCGTTACGGAATTGTTATGGCTTGACGATGGTATGTTATTGGTTGTTGAGCGAGCCTTTCTGGGTAAACAGCTAGGTACGTCCGTTAGGGTGTATAAAGTTGAACTGCCACATAATGAGGGAGAGCTAATAAGAAAGGTGAAATGTCTTACCGACTTCCGGATGGTTGATAAGCTTGATAATATTGAAGGTGTTGCAGTAAGTGCAAGTGGCCGCGAGTTACTTTTTATAAGTGACAACAACGGCAGAAAGCACCAGCAAACACAGATTGTTGCTATGGCCATCCATTAGTGTCGCAGGCCATAGGTCTCCATTTGTAAATCAGCCAAATTATTCCGAAATTGTAGAAGTACCCATCAGCTACTTTTATGACAGAAGAATTCCTCCAATATGTATGGAAATTGAAGTTATTCGATTTCTCGATGCTTGTAACGCAAGACGGCGAAGAAGTGCGCGTGATAAAAACCGGGGAGATGAATAGCCATGCAGGCCCCGACTTTTTTAATGCGCGGGTTCAGATTGGCGAAACACTGTGGGCCGGCAATATCGAGATCCATAAAAAGGCATCAGACTGGTACAAGCACAATCATCAGGCAGACGCCGATTACGATAACATTATTTTACATGTAGTAGAAGAGGCCGATGTGATAGTTGAACGGGCAAATGGCACACCCATTCCTACGGTTGAATTGCATTATGATAAAATATTGTCAGGAAATTATCAAAGGTTAATTGATAGCGAACAATGGATTCCATGCGCGCAACATATTCATTTAGTTGATGAAATGAAATTGAGCTTTTGGTTAGGTAAACTGGCCATTGAACGTTTGTCGGCTAAAGCTGATTATATTGATAGGGCCATGCAGCTGAATGGTAATAATTGGAGCGAAACTTTCTATCAGCTTCTGGCTCGCAATTTTGGTTTTAAAACCAATGCCGAGCCGTTTGAGTTATTGGCCAAGTCCCTGCCCATTGCCATACCTGCCAAGCATAAAGGAAATTTATTTCAAATTGAAGCATTGCTTTTTGGCCAGTCGGGTTTATTGCACCGTAATTTATTGGGAGATGATTACTTCCTGCAATTACGAAAAGAGTATGAGTTTTTTCAATCGAAGTACCGCCTACAACCAATGGCAGCATACATATGGAAGTTTATGCGATTACGCCCTAATAATTTTCCTACCCTGCGTATTGCACAATTTGCATCGCTGCTAAATCAATCGGAAAGCCTGTTTTCAAAAATTATTGAGTGCGACCAAATTGAAAACATTGCCAAGCTTTTTAAGGCGGGTACATCAGACTACTGGAATACGCATTTCGATTTTAACAAACCATCTGTTGATCAAAAAAAAGTGATTGGCAGCACTGCCATTAATTTGGTGTTAATAAATACGGTTATTCCTTTTATCTTTGCTTACGGTGCGAAAAGGAAAAACGAGCAGTACAAAGAGCGTGCTGTTCAAATGCTGGAAGATATTACTGCTGAAAACAATGCTATTGTAAATAAATGGAACGAGCTTGGGATACAAACCAAATCGGCTTTTGAAACACAGGCGCTTATTCAGTTAAAGTCTGGTTATTGCGACCATAAACGTTGTATTAATTGCGAGATAGGGAATGAAATTATTTTATCGGTTTAAAAATAAAGAATACCGATTCCGAAATATGTTTATCGGATTTATATTGTTACTGGCTTCGCTATTGGTAGGGGTTAGCGGATACATGTGGTTGGAGCATTTAACTTTTATCGAGGCCTTTTACATGACCATAATAACCATGTCTACGGTGGGGTTTCAAGAGGTACAGCCTTTATCCGATACAGGAATGGTGTTCACCAGTATTTTAATAATCTTTAGTTTTGGAATTTTTGCATATGTAGTTACCACCTTTACCAGGTATATAGTTGATGGTGTTTTTAGAAATTATTATAGGGACAATAAAGTGAAGAAAAGAATTCAAAAACTTGAAAACCATGTAATCGTTTGTGGTTATGGTCGTAACGGAAAGCAAGCTGCAATTGAACTTACCAGTCACGGTTTTACTGTTGTTATAATTGAGGAAAAGGAGCAGGTCATTCAAATCATCAGAGAGGAAACCGATTTCCTGTTTGTGCATGGCGATTCAACACAGGATGATGTATTGTTAAATGCCAGAATAGATACGGCCCGGGCATTGATAACCGCCTTGCCAATTGATGCCGATAATTTATTCGTTGTATTGTCTGCCATAGAACTGAATCCAAAACTAAAGGTTATCAGTCGTGCATCTAACGAGCAAACGGATAAAAAGCTGAAACGAGCCGGTGCATCCAATGTTATTATGCCCGACCGCCTTGGAGGTACGCATATGGCTAAGCTCATTGCCCAATCCGATGTGGTTGAGTTTCTGGATCACCTAATGTTACAAAGTAACCTGGATGTGTTGTTGAAAGAAATTGCTTGTACTCATTTAGCTGATTGCTTTGTGGGGCGATCTATTCGTGAGTTGGATATTCGTAACTCTTCCGGCGCTAATATTATTGGTTTGCGCCGTGGTGATGGATCTTACATTGTCAATCCCACACCAGAAGTAACCCTGGAAAGGTCTGATCAGATTTTTGCACTGGGCAACGACAGACAGATTGAGCATTTAATGGAAACTCTTACAACTGAAAAATAATGAAGACAGTGCTGGTAACCGGAAGCAATGGATTGCTTGGGCAAAAGTTAATTGCTGAGTTACTGGTTCGTCCCGGGCTTAGGGTAGTTGCCACATCAAAAAGTTCTGATAGAATCAACTACTTAACAGGCTATGAATTCGATTTGTTAGACATCACGAATAAAACAGAGGTGCACTACATTTTAAGTAAATGGCAGCCCCATGTAATTATCAACACGGCCGCCTTAACACAACCCGATTATTGTCACGATCATGCTGACGAATGCTGGGATGTAAATGCAAAAGCAGCAGGCTTACTAGCCGAAGCTGCTGAGAGCTTAAACGCACACCTGGTACACCTTTCTACCGACTTTGTTTTTGATGGATTGAACGGTCCGTACACCGAACAAGCGCTACCCAATCCGTTGAGTATTTATGGGCGCTCTAAGTTGGAAGGAGAGTTGCAGTTACAAAAGTTTACCTGCTCCAATGCCGTTGTTCGAACAATCCTGGTTTATGGAGTATTGCCATCGCTAAGTAGATCGAACATAATTTTGTGGGTGAAAAATAGCCTGGAAGCAGGCAAGCCCATTCGTGTAATTAACGATCAGTATAGAATGCCAACGCTTGTTGAAGATCTGGCCTGGGCCTGTGCCGAAATAGCTCTGGGAAACAAAACTGGTACCTGGCATATTTCAGGTGATGAAATGTATTCTATACTGGATATTGCAAAGGCTACAGCAGCTTTCTTTAAGCTCGATCAATCGCTGATTACGCCGGTTTCAACTTTTGATTTAAAGGAAAAGGTTAATCGGCCAGCTGCAACTGGTTTCAATCTGTATAAAGCAAAAACAGAGTTACAGTATCAGCCGCGAACCTTGTTACAAGGACTGGAACTTATGCAGCAACAATTGTTGTAAATTATCTCGAATAAGCTTAAGAACTAAACTGCTTATTCATCCCTGCGAAGGCAGGAATCTCTTCATTAGCCGATGCTGCCATGCACATGTCGCTGCCGCGCGTGTCCCCACGCGTGGTACAGTAAACCATACTAAATTTTAAAATCAGCTAAATATCAAACAAGG
>JBFHES010000076.1:0-16889 GCA_041584015.1 Bacteroidales bacterium | reverse complement strand
TGCTGACTTAAGATTCACGGACAAATATGCTATTGTTGATCATCTGGATATGTTTAAGTTGGCTGAGAAGTAGAAAGTATGTTGCTATTTTGGTGATAAGTATAGTTCTTGTTATATACTATAGACCTCTCAATCGTTTCTCTCTTTCGAAGTGACCTCTACCTTGATCAGATCAAATATGGTCATATCGAGCGAAGCGAGATATCTGTCTACGAAACCGGTGGATTCTTTGCAGATGGCAGTGCAAAATATGGTCATATCGAAATAAGCGATATATCTGATTATGGTAAACCAGGATTCTTTGCTTGTCATCAGAAAAATGTAGCTCTATGCAGCGCAGTGAGATATCTATCAAGGATACGATTTGGCTGGAAGTACACTTTAAACACTCTTTTAGTAGTCAACTTTTTAAAATAAGTCGGCTAAATACAGTAGGCTATGTCAAATTAGTCGACTTCATGCAACGGGCATCAAACATCTAACAATTCCAATTATCTTTGTGGCATAATAGTACATATGAAATTCGAATTACAACACACCGATATAAACAGCAAGGCCAGAGCTGGCAAGGTAACTACTGATCATGGTGAGATACAAACCCCGATATTTATGCCCGTTGGTACGGTTGGTTCTGTTAAGGCTGTACATCAGCGCGAGCTAAAGGAAGATATCTCTGCACAAATAATTCTTGGAAATACTTATCATCTAAATTTACGACCAGGAATAGGTATTCTTGAGCAGGTAGGTGGCTTGCATAAATTCAATGGATGGGATAAGCCAATATTAACAGACAGTGGAGGCTATCAGGTGTTTTCACTCGCACAAATGCGAAAGCTAAAAGAGGAGGGAGTTACTTTTCGTTCGCATATTGATGGCAGTAAATTGCATTTTACACCGGAGAATGTTGTGGATATTCAGCGAAGTATTGGTGCAGATATTATTATGGCATTAGACGAATGTCCGCCCGGAGATTCGGATTACAAATACGCCAAGAGTTCGATGGAATTAACACACCGTTGGCTCCAGCGCGGTGTTAATCACTTTAAATCAACCGATCCGAAATATGGTTACTCTCAAACATTTTTTCCAATTGTGCAGGGTGCTGGTTTTCGCGATTTAAGAAAGCAAAGTGCCGAAACCATTGCATCGCATAACATGGAAGGAAATGCTATTGGAGGTTTAGCCGTTGGCGAACCTACCGAGGTAATGTATGAAATGACAGATGTTGTGACGGACATTCTTCCCGCCGACAAGCCTCGCTACCTGATGGGTGTTGGAACACCAGCAAATATCTTGGAATCGATTGCCTTGGGGGTAGATATGTTTGATTGTGTAATGCCAACCCGAAATGGAAGAAATGGCATGCTCTTTACCAGCGAAGGAATGATCAATATCAAAAATAAGCGTTGGGCTGATGATTTTACTCCTGTTGATCCGAATGGTTCCTGCTTTGTGGATCATCATTATTCGCGTGCCTATTTACGACACTTAATAATTTCCAAAGAAATGTTGGGTTCGCAGATAGCAAGTATTCATAATCTGGCCTTTTATTTATGGTTGGTTGGCGAAGCCCGAAATCACATTATAGCTGGCGATTTTCATCAATGGAAAACCATGATGGTTAAGAAGGTGACAACCCGTTTGTGATATGCTTATAATTTTTCAGAGAATTTTGCGTAAAAGAAATATCTTCGACCATCTAAAAATAAGCGCGTGATTAAAAAATTAGATATCTATATCATTAAGAAATTCCTTGGTACGTTTTTCTTTGCCATTGTGCTGATCATTAGCATTGCGGTTGTGTTTGATATTACCGAACGTATTGATGATTTTATTGAGAAGAGCATTTCTTTTGAGGAGATCATATTTGATTATTATTTCAATTTCATTCCCTATTTCATTAATTTGTTTACTGCCTTATTCACTTTTATAGCTGTAATTTTCTTTACATCTAAGATGGCATATGACACAGAGATTATTGCTATTTTGAGTAGTGGCGTTAGTTTCAGGCGCATGTTGTGGCCTTATTTTGTCTCAGCTCTTTTAATTGCTGTTTTCTCGTTTATGCTCAATGCCTATATCATACCACCGGCTAACAAAGGGCGAAACGATTTTAGTGAGAAATACCTACAGAGTCCTTACCGTAATTACGACCGGGATATTCACCGCCAGGTTGAGCCGGGTGTGTTTGTTTACATGGAGCGCTATAATGTGTCTAATCAGGTTGGCTATAAATTCTCCATGGAGAAATTTATTGATGGGCAATTGGTGTCGAAGCTAATGGCCGATTATGTGAAATGGGATGAGGAAACTGAAAAATGGACAGCACATAATTATTACATAAGGCACACCGACGGATTAAATGAAGAGCTGTTGAAAGGAAAGGAGGTTGATACGGTTTTAAATCTTACTCCTTCGAATTTTAATTTCAGGAATCAGATTATTGAGTCGATGACTTCGCCGGAGTTGAACCGCTTTATTGAGCAGGAACGGCAGTTGGGTGTTGAAAATGTTGAGGCATATCTTATTGAAAAGCATAGAAGGTGGAGTGATCCATTTTCTGTATTCATATTGGCATTGATAGGTGTTTCCTTGTCTTCGCGGAAGGTGCGAGGCGGAAGCGGTTTGCATATAGGTGTAGGTCTGGCCTTGAGTTTTACCTACATATTATTTATGCGGGTAACTTCACAGTTTGCCATAAAGGGTAGCCTGGATCCGATGCTTGCTTCCTGGATTCCGAACATGGTTTATGCTGTGATAGGAATGGTTTTATACCGAATGGCGCCAAAGTAATAGAAGGACGAAAGAGTTTAAACGACAGATAAAAAAACGATAAACAAAAAATAGGTTTGCAAGAAATTGCAAACCTATTTTTTTGGCGCTAAATCCGCTGATTATTCTTTCTCGGTAATTTTATCTTTCCCTCGATTGCGTGCTTCAAAGTTCTTGATGATTTCTTCCAGAGATTTGCCCATGTTATCCAACGATGCTTTGGCATCTTTATAAAGGATATGATTTGGGTATTGCGCCATAAACGACTTGTAAAGATCTGAGGCACGTTTCTGGTCGTTCAATTGATTTTCGAGTACAAAGGCTTGAAGGAATATTGTTTCCGGCTTTTTTTCGAAATTCTCGTAGGTATTAAGAAGTTTAGTAAAATAGGCAATTGCCTGATTGCCCATATTCAGGTTCATCGAAAGTTCTCCGGCTTTGAATAAGTAGATAGCTGCTAATTCGTCGTCCGGATAGTTCTCTGAAAAATCGGCATACATGCCTGTTAATTTAATGGCAGTTGCACGGTCAAGCACCAGTGTTGTATCCGAGGCCAGATTGGTTTCAAGCTTAATAATCTCATTATTTGCTTCATTTCTTGGCGATTCTTTGCACGCAGCAAAAAGCAGGCTCACGATAACAAATGGCAACAAAAACTTTTTCATAGTTAATGGTTTAAATCAGTTATTTTGGAAATATCATTCTATAGTTAACGTCGATTTTGCCTTTTGTTATATTGGCTAGTTTCGATTTTAATAATCTTCTTCGCAATGCAGGAAGCCTGTCAGGGAAAAGTATACCTTCCAGATGATCGTATTCGTGCTGGATTACCCGAGCTGGAATATCGTCATACGTTTCTTCGTGTAACTCCCAATTCTCGTCGTAGTATTCAATGGTTATTTTGCTTGGGCGTTTAACATCTTCGCGAATTCCGGGAATGCTCAAACAACCTTCGTTAAACGACCACTCATCGCCATCCTCTTCAATAATATATGGATTGATGAATACCTTTTTGAAATCTTTAAATTCTTCAACTTCATCGCCCATTGGCGATGCATCCATAACAAATAAGCGAATAGGAATGTTAACCTGAGGGGCTGCTAATCCAACGCCATCCGAATGATACATGGTTTCGAACATGTTCTCAATCAGTTCATTTAGTTTTGGATAATCCTTATCTATTTCTTCAGTCACCTTTCTTAGTGTAGGGTGACCGTATGCAGTTATTGGTAAAATCATTATTGGTAATTTTTGAACTGCAAAGATAAGCTCAAATTTCTCATTTAAAAGCTTTTTTAAAAGCAAGATAGCTGAGTAGATTTCAAGGTCTTGTTTACAAGCATAAGCTTGATAATATAAAATATTTGAATGTTAAACTTCAGTTTTTGTAAAGCGATGGTAAAAGCGCTTACTTTGCAAGCTAAATAGCAAAGGATATGGGACGAGTAATGGCAATTGATTATGGACAAAAGCGGGTAGGACTGGCAATTACCGATCCGATGAAGATAATTGCCAATGGTTTAACAACAGTGCATTCGAAAGATATCTTTGAGTATTTAACGGATTATATTGCCAAGGAAAAAGTAGAGTTGTTTTTGGTAGGTTATCCGCTCACCCTGCAAAACGAACCGGCGCAGGCTGTTGCATTTATAAACCCGTTTATAAAGAAATTAGCCAAAACATTTCCTGATATTCCTATTAAACAGGTTGATGAACGTTTTACTTCAAAAATGGCATTTCAGGCCATGATAGATGGTGGTCTTAAAAAGAAGCAGCGTCAGAATAAGGCTTTGATCGATACGGTTTCAGCTACAATAATGCTTCAGTCGTATTTGGATCAGCCTCAGTTTTAATGCAGCTTAGTGCTTGTTGTTTAAAAACTTCTCCGACCTTGGATGGAATTCAATAATGTTCTGACGTAGGTAACTTCTGTCGAGGTGCGTATAGATTTCAGTTGTCAGAATTGATTCGTGTCCAAGCATTGCCTGAACCGCTCTTAGGTCGGCGCCTCCTTCAACCAAATGTGTTGCAAACGAATGCCGGAAAGTGTGTGGACTTATAACCTTGTCAATTCCAGCAGCAATGGCCAGCCGTTTGATAATGGTGAAAATCATCACACGTGTTAATTTGTTGCCAAGACGATTTAGAAACACAATATTTTCATGTTGCTTTTTAATGTCAAGTTGTTTCCGATTATTGTCCAGGTAATAATTGATTTCCCGAATGGCTCTGTCGCTGATTGGAACCAGGCGTTCTTTATCTCCTTTACCGGTAACCCGAATATATCCCTCCTTAAAATACAGATTGGTTATTTTGAGTTCTACGAGCTCGCTTACACGCAGTCCACAGCTGTAAAGCGTTTCAATTATGGCTTTGTTACGATGACCTTCCGCTTTGCTTAAGTCAATTGCTGCTTGCAAATTATCGATTTCTTCAATTGATAAGACAACAGGAAGCTTTCGACCTGTTTTGGGAAGATCAATTAGCGCACTCGGGTCAACATCAATCAATTCTTCGAAAAGTAAATACTTAAAAAAAGAGCGGATGCCGGAGATAATCCTTGCCTGGGATCTGGGAAGCATTCCGAGTTCGTTAATCCATTGAATGTAGGCTCTGATATGTTTAGCTTCAACGGTATCGGGTTGAAGTTCTTCGCCGCTTATTTCAAAAAACTCAACCAACTTTACAATGTCCCTTAAATAGGCTTCAATGGAGTTGGCCGAAAGCGATTTCTCAAGTTTTAGAAACGCACTGTACTCGATTATGGTTTTTTCCCAATTCAATAGTGTATGATTTAAAGCTAATCAAAAGTACATTTTTATTTAGGGTAGTAGCTCCTAATATTACTGAAGTATTAAAATTGCTTATTTAAAATTCAAGTTTAAAAATTTCAAAATAGAACTTCATGTTTGTTTGTGTTACTAGTATTTTCTGCAGGTAGTCGGTTTGTTTGATCTGTATTTGTAATCAAGATTGACATGCTAATTACCTGATTGACTTTTGATATATGTATTAATCTTCATAACTTGGTTTCCAAAATTTTTATATCATGAAACAACTATTAACCCTGATGTCGGTACTTTTATTTGTACTTAATATGCAAAGCCAAACAAGTGTGTTGTGGAGTTACGATTTAAACGATATGGCCTTTGGTAATGCTGCCTGTGCTGATATTGATAACGACGGCTTTCTTGAAATTGTATTTTCTACGTATCGAAATGATAGCAGTGTGTATGCCTTAAATGCTGAGGATGGTTCCTTGCTATGGAAGGTAAATACCGGAGGATGTAATGATGCTGCCCCGCTAATATTTGATGTTGATGGTGATGGAGAGCTTGATGTTGTGATTGCATCGTCATGTGTAGCAAAAACATTTTGTCTCGAAGGTTTAACCGGAGCGGTAAAGTGGGAGACCCTAACAAGAGGAAGCGATTCTCCTCCTTCGGTTGCCGATATGAATGGTGATGGTATTTATGATATTATACATGGGGAGTTTGGTGGCTATGTAATTAGCCTGAATGGACAGAATGGCGGCATTAATTGGGAGATAGCTGTAAATGTTGATTCGTGGGTGCAAACGGCACCTGCAATTTTAGATATAGATAACAACGGTCAGCTTGATTTTGTGGTTGCAACCTGGGTGTTTGGAGGCGATGCAGAAATTTATGCTTATACAGGCGACTCAGCGCAGTTGATTTGGCAGAATAATCTCCCGCAGGACTTTATTTACCATGGTGCTTCATTTGCCGATATTGATAATGATGGAAAACCAGAATTAACTATTGGGTCGTATGATGGTTTTGTATATGCCTTAAATGCGTTTGATGGATCCAGTGTTTGGAGTTATAAACATCAAGGTGCAAACCCTTATTATGTAGGTGCTCCAACTTCAATTGCCGACCTTAATAATGATGATCGCTACGAAGTGGTTTTCTTTAGTGGTAATAAGGCTGGTGTTTTATCACATACTGGTAGTCTTTTATGGGATTACACCATTGGACAGGGATTGACAGCATTTAGAGGTGCGGCCATTGCTGATGTGAATGCAGACGATACCCTTGATGTTGTATTTGGCACCGGCACCGGAGAGTTGATTGGTTTAAGCGGTGGTAGTGGCGAGGAGGTTTTATACTTCGATTTAGAAACACATTATGGTGCCGGCTTCGACATTAATCATGGCCCGGTTATAGCCGATTTTAATAAGGATGGGAAGCTTGATGTATTTGTTGTAGGCGGACATAGCGAATATCCAGATATCGTAAATAATTACGGACGGGCATATGTGCTTACCGGAATGACAGGCACCAGGGCTACATGGCCAATGTTCAGATATGACGAGCGACGCAGCGGTTGTATGCCAGATACCATACAGGTCGTAAATTCTGTTAATGATGCAAGCGATGAGATTACTGTGCGTCATTGGAAATATAATCAGCAATTGAATGTTGAGTTCAGCGTTGATGATCATTATACTATTCAACTGATAGATCTCTCTGGTAGAGTTGTTCGTAATGCTAAGCTGAATGGAACTAAGGCGGTTATGAATATCGAAGGCTTGACACGAGGAATTTATCTGCTAAATACTAGCTGTAGCGGAAAACAATCGACCTCGAAAATAATTATATAAAATACAAACACAGGTAATTTTAATAAGCAGACAACCATATGACTAATTATTATTTTTCAAAGGTAGTAGACTATTCTTTTGATGAAGCGATAGAAACAATTACAGAAATGCTCAAGGATGAGGGCTTCGGAATTCTCTCCACTATTGATGTACAGTCGACCTTAAAGGAAAAGATAAATTATAATTTTAAACGATATACGATATTAGGAGCATGCAACCCTGCATTGGCTAAGGAAGCATTAGGTATTGAAGACAAAATAGGCATCATGATGCCCTGTAATATTGTGATAATTGAGCAGCCTGAAGGTGGGGTAGAGGTTGCTGCTGTAAATCCCATGATTTTTACCGAAGTAATAGATAATGATCGTTTGGAATGTTTTGCCACTGATGTTAGGGGTAAAATAAGACGTGCATTGTCAAGGCTTTAGCCATGATTCCCGTATTTCTGTTAATTTTTTCTTAACAAATTTAAGCTGTCAATTACTTTAATTTAGTTTAGCTAACAATATGCCCTGTGTCTTAATGATGGCGGGGTTTTTCTGTTATTGTTAAAAGAATGCTAAAAAAACAATTTCTATTGACATGATATTATTGTTGGTGCATAAACAAAGGATTTGAATAAGCAATGATGCAAAACACAAAAAGGCATGTTTTTTTTACAATTTGTCAAAAAAGTGCATGTTGATGACCAATTTACTTGCGTAGTTCCTGAGAAAGTCTATTTTTGAAGTCCGAAAGTGCCGAGAGTATATTTGTTAACTAAAAATAGTAATTATGAGAAAGATTTTTACGCTTCTTATTGCGTTAGCTGGATTCATATGGTTTTTGCCTACGAATCTAAATGCGCAGTATTGTGCAAGCGCGGCCACCTACTCAGGTGACTCAGAAATTGACAATGTTGTCTTAAATGGTAACACAGTCAATATTAGTAACAGCACCGTTGGTGTTTGTGCACAGTACACAGATTTTACAGCATTGCCTGCTGCGGATGTATTTCCTGGAGGAAGTTATACAGTATCCGTAACTGCTGGTACATGTGGTGGTAATTATACAAAAGGTGCCAAAGTCTTCATAGACTTTAATGGCAACGGTGATTTTACCGATGTAGGTGAAGATGTTGGAGCTAGTGCAGCTTCGTCAGTAACTGCTACCTATGCAATCCCGTTCACTGTTCCTACCGGAGCAAATCCTGGTGTAACCAGAATGAGGGTAATTGTGTCGGAGACTAGTTCTCCTGCTACAATTGGATCTTGTGCCAGTTATAGTTATGGAGAAACGGAGGATTATTCAATTTCTATTATGTCGCCGTATGATTGTGACCTAATGGCTATTTCTTGGGATACGCCTTTGTTATCATCAAATGACCTGACAGCGGCCGAGACTGTAATGGTAACAGTTAAAAATGTTGGTACACTTGCTCAAAGCAACTTTAACGTTGCTTACTCAATTGACGGAGGTACAACATTTGTAACAGAGTTGGTAACTACTAGCCTTCCGGCTAATACAAGTTATCAGCATACCTTTGCAACTCCTGCTGACTTTTCTGTGCCGGGCATTTTTGATTGTGAATTCAATGTTAGTTTAGCATGTGATTCAAACACAACTAATGATGCAATGCAAGTACAGGTTACCAATGCATCAAGTATTGCAACCTTCCCTTATTTCCAAAACTTCGAAGCTGCTAACTTTTGGCAGATTGGTGGTGGTGGTTCATGGGCACAGGGTATTCCTGATGCAAATGTTATTAACAGCGCCTATTCAGGTGTTAACGCTATGGTTACCAATTTAACAGGTAATTACAGCTCAAACGAATATTCTTGGGTGGAAAGTCCATTCTTTAATATGACAACGTTAAGTGCTCCTGTTGTTGAGTTTAAAATGTGGTACGAAACTCAAGGTAGTTATACCGATGGTGTAGCATTGCAGTATACAACTGACGGTGGTGTAACCTGGGATCATGTTGGTATTGGTCTTGGTGCACTTTCTGGTGACCCTAATGGTGACAACTGGATAAACACAATGAGTATTGAAGGATTACAGTTTTACAATGGTTGGGCCGGTAACACGGGTGGATACCAGACCATGAAGTATTTCCTATATGGTGCAGGTGCAATTACTGATCTTGCTAATGAGCCAAGTGTTAAATTCAGAATGTTATTTGGATCAAACGGTTCAACTAACTATAATGGTGTAGCATTTGATGATTTCATGGTTTATCAGAATCCTGATAATGATATGAGAGCTCTTTCTGTAGCAACTGATCCTACATGTATTGGATCTGTTTCATTAACGAATGTTTAC
The DNA here is from genome assembly GCA_041584015.1 of Bacteroidales bacterium. Lineage (GTDB taxonomy): Bacteria > Bacteroidota > Bacteroidia > Bacteroidales > M50B96 > JBFHES01. The sequence continues at coordinate 7,189 of JBFHES010000076.1, read as the reverse complement.
CTAGAAGTTAAGAACGAAGGTGCTTTAGCTCAATCAGCTTTTGATGTTTCTTATTCAATAGATGGTGGTGCAACATTCGTAACAGAATCAGTTGCGCAAGCTATGAACGCAGGTGATGTATATACATACACTTTTGCTACTCAGGCAGACATGACAGCTCCTGGTATTTATGATCTTATTGGTGTGGTTACTTTAACTGGTGACCAGAATAATTTTAACGATAGCGTTCCTGAAACTATGGAAATCCTTGGTGGTATTGTAGCCGACGATTTAGAGTCATGGGGACCAACTCAAACAACTGGTAGTTGTACCGCAGGTACTTTAGGTGCTTTTGGTGGTGGTTGGGTTCAGGATCAAACCGACAATGGTGAGTGGCGTTTGGATGTTGGAGGAACTGGTTCTTCTAACACTGGTCCTTCTGTTGACTATAACCCGGGAACTGCTTCAGGTAAATACCTGTATACAGAGGCTTCAGGTTGTTATGGTACAACATGTGGATTAATCTCTCCTTGTTTTGATTTCTCAGCAAATGCATACAAAATCCAGTTTGCTTATCACATGTACGGACAATCAATGGGTTCATTGAGTGTTGACGTATGGGATGGTACACAATGGGTAAACGATGTATGGATGGTTTCTGGTGATTTAGGTAATGTATGGAACGAAGCCGTTGTTGGCTTAGGTGCATTCCAAAACCCGGATGCTCAGGTTCGTTTAAGAGGTGTTACCGGATCAAACTATTATAGTGATATTGCTATTGATGATATTCAGTTCATTCAATTATTACCGGATGATGTAGCTGTTTTAGAGATGTTCCCTACTTCTTTCTGTGCTGACAGCATTGATGTTTTTGCTGTTGTTCAGAACATGGGTAACAATATTGTTTCTACTGTTGATGTTAATTGGGAAATAAACGGTGTTGCACAAGCAACTAATGTTTATACTGCTGGTTTAGGCATTGGTGCAATTGATACCATCCTTTTAGGTGGATATACATTTGTATCAGGTACTCCTTATGACATTTCAATATGGTCAACTAATCCAAACGGAAACGTTGATTCAGATCCAACAAATGATTCAATAGCTTACAATGGCTTCCAAACTTCGTTAAGTGGTACTTATGTTATTGGTGCTGCCGGACAATTTACAAGCTTTGTTGATGCTGTTAACGGATTGCTCACTTATGGTGTTTGTGGTCCGGTTGAGTTTGTTGCCGATTCAGGTACATATGTAGGTCAGCTTACTATTCCTGATATTTTAGGTGCCGACTCTATTAATAACATTACATTCCGTTCAGCAACTGGCGACAGCACTGATGTTGTTGTTGAGTATGGTGCTACAGGAAGTACCGACAACTGGGTGTGGAAGATTTCACAGGATTATGTTACTATTAGTGGCATTACGGTTAAGTCAACAACTACGACCAACTACGGTCGTGTATTCCACCTTGACGGAACTAACTGGTCTACTATCACAAATTGTGTTATTACTGCCGCGGAGAACTCAAGTAGTTTAACTTCTGCAATTTATAGTTATAATGACAAGAGTGATAATAACAATACAATCAGTTACAACGATATTAGCAATGGTTACTATTGTATTTATTTCTACTCAAATACAAGTACGCATGAGTTTGGTAACAAAATAATTGGTAACAATATTACCAACTATTATTACTATGGTCTTTATACTTATTATCAAGATGGTATTACAGTAAATGACAACTACGTAATGCAAAGGCCAAGTGGTAGTACTACAAACTATGGTTTATATATCTATCAGTGTTATGCTTCTCCTGAAGTACAAGGCAACATAGTATATGATGCTAGTGGTAGTACATTCTATGGTATCTACTTATATTACTCAGATGGTACTGCAACTGATCCTGGTTTATGTGCCAACAACTATGTTGGTTGCGAAGGTGTAACAGGAACAGTTTATGGTCTACGTGTTTATTACGCAGATAACTGGAATATTTTCCATAATACCATTAATATAACTTCTGGTTCTACAACAAACGGTTATGCATGTTATACTTATGCTACTACTTCTAATGGTAGTAACATGGTATTTAAGAATAACAGTTTTAGTAATACAGGTGGTGGTTATGCATTCTACTTAAATGAAACTATTTTCTTGAACTTATTAATGGTTCATGAGAATAATAACATGTATTCAAGTGGAACAAATCTAGCGAAACTTCAGAATGTTAATATTCCTGATTTAGCTGGCTGGCAGAATTATTACCCTACCAATTATGTAAGTGCTGATCCTGGTTTCACTTCAGCAAATGATCCACATATTGGTTCTCCTGCACTTGATGGACAAGGTGTGCCATTAGCAGAGGTTCCTTATGATATTGATGGTGAAATGAGAGATGCAGTTACTCCTGATATAGGTTGTGACGAGTTTACTCCACAGGCACTTGATGTTGCTCTTACTGCTTTAGTTGCTCCTGCTGATATGTTAGGATATTGCTATGGTGCTGAAGAAAACATTATTGTAACACTTGCAAACGCAGGTTTGGATACACTTGATTTAAGTTTATTCCCTGTTGATGTTACTGTAAGTGTAACCGGGCCAAACCCTATGTCGGCAACTGTTACTGCTAATACTGGATTAATTGCTCCGGGTAACTCAATCGATATTACAATTTCTTCAACTTACGACATGACAGCGTCAGGTACTTATACCTTTGATGCATTTGCTTATGTTTTAGGTGATGGTAATGCATTGAATGATGCCATTGGTACAGTTGCTATCAATTACATCAACTTGAACAGTTTGCCGTTTATTGAAGATTTTGAAACATTTAGTAATGGTAACCCTGGTTCATTAGATAATGGTTGGACAAGAGATCCTGGATCAGGTTTTGCCTGGATGCCGGATGTATCTAATACTGGTTCTTCAAACACAGGTCCATTAGTAGATCATACTACTGGAACAACTGCTGGAAAATATATGTACACTGAGGCTTCTAGTGGTTCAGCTGGATCTTATGCACATTTATATCCTCCTTGTGGCGATGTAGCCGATCTTACTGTTCAATTCTGGTATCACATGTATGGTGCAACTATTGACTCATTTATGGTTCAGGCCATGGTTTCAAATAGTTGGGTTACTATATGGGGATTACAAGGACAGCAGCAAACTGCTTCTGCCGATCCATGGTTGCAAGCTTCTGCTTTAATACCAACTGCAGCAACAGGAATTCGTTTTACTGTTAAGCGTGGTACTTCATACACAGGTGATGTTTGTTTGGATGATGTGATGATCTTCCAGCCTCTTGCAAACGATATGGCTGTTGATTATATCTGGACACTTGGTGAGCTTCCTTTAGCTGCTGGTGACGGACATATGGTACAGGCAATTGTTACAAACTGGGGTTACGATCCTGCAGTTAACTTACCAATTACCTTAGACATTACCGGAGCTAACGCATTTACCAATACGGTAACTGTAGCGTCATTCCCTGCTTACTCAACAGATACTATCACATTCGGTCCTTTTACTACACAAGCAATTGGATGGAATAATATAGCTGTATCAGTACCTAATGATGACAACAATGCTAACAACATGTTTGCAATGGATAATCAAGTTACTGCTAATACTTTCGCTTATGCAGATACTTCTGGTAACGATGGTGGTGGTGCTAACAACGATGCCAACGGTCACATTTATTGGAATAAGCATTATGTAAATGGCTTAAAAGCTGTTACTTCAATTGAAGCATATATTACTGATGATGTAAATAATGCCGGTAACACTGTTTATGGTGCATTGATGGATGCAAGTAATAACCTCATTGCAATGACTGCACCTCATGTATTAACAGCAGCTGATGCAAATACTTATATTACTTTAACATTCTTAGATCCTAGTTTAACAGTATTAGCAAATACAGAATTCTATGCAGGTTTTGCAACAGAAGGACCAGTTGCTGGTAACTATTCTCCTATTGGTTTTCAGACTGAAGATCCGTTCCGTCCGGATACTTATTTCCGTTCAACGAATATTAACGGATCTGGTTTTGGCCCGTATACAAACCAACGTCGTTGGATGATTAAAGCAAACGTTGATGACCCAACACCATGGGATGCATTAATGATTGGTACAGTTGCTCCAATGGGTGGTTGTGGTATGGCTATGGAAACTGTTACTGTTGAAATGTTAAACAACGGTTCCGACACAATTACTTCAGTTGATCTTTCTTATCAGGTTACTGGTGGTGCGGCTGTTACTGAAACTGCAACTACTTACTTAATTCCTGGTGATATTCTTACGTATTCATTCACTACACAGTACGATTTCTCTGTAGTAGGTGTTGATAGTATTTTTGGAATTACCAGTTGGGCTACTTTAGCTGGTGATACATTAAACGCTAACGATACGGCATACAATGAAATTGAATCAATGTTTGTTCCTGTTGATCCTATTCCATTTACTTCAACAGTTGTATTTGGTAACTCAGGTACAGTAAGTGTTGAGTCTGACTATAATGTTATTTGGTATGACGACGCAGCTGGTACTAATTTAATTGCACTAGGTGATACATTCTATAATACTCCTGTATTATTCGATACTACTTCATACTGGGCAGTTGCTACTTCTTCATCAGAAGGTGACTTTATAGTTGGTGGAGGTACAAACAATAATTCAGGTACGGTATGTAATCCATTCGGTCAGTATTGGACAAGTAATGAGTCACAGTTTGTTTATTTAGCAAGTGATCTTACTGCAGCTGGAATTATACCTGGTGATATTAATGCTTTATCACTAAATTGTGTTACTCCAACGCCGCAAACAAGTGCTGGTTATAACATGGATAATTTCAATATTGAAATTGGACATACTTCTTTAACCACTATGTCTTCATGGCAAACTGGTTTATCACCTGTATTTTCTGCTCCTAACTGGGTAAGTACAACTGGTTGGAACCTATTTGAATTCCAAAATTCATTCTTCTGGAATGGTGTTGACAATATTGTTGTTCAGTTCTGTTTTAGTAACTATTATGGTTCAAGTTCATATAGCTCTAATGGTACTTTGGTAGGTGAAAATATGCCGTTTACCGCTGGTCGTGGTATGTATACCGATGGCGCATTTACTTGTGGTCAAACTGGATCAAACACTTCAACATGGCGTCCACAGTTAACTCTGAATGCTACTGTTCCTGGTTGTGAAAGCAACTTGGTTGAAGTAATTGCTGAAGTAACGAACATTCCTGATTACGATGCTGGTATTGGTGCTATTAACAGCCCTATGTCAGGTATCGAGATGACTATGGAAACGGTATGTGTAGATATCATTAACTTAGGAACAAACCCAATTACTGGTTTCCCTATTGTTTATGAATTAACAGGTGCTGCTAACACATTAGTTACTGAGATTGTAACTGCTACCATTAACCCTGGTGATGTATACACTTATTGTTTTGGTGTTCCTGCTGATCTTTCGGTTTACGGTACTTACAACCTATGTGTTTACACACAATACACGAATGACGGATATGCTGCAAATGATACATTATGTACAGTAGTTACTAATGATCCATTACAGTACTGCCCTTCAAACGCTACATCTACAGCTTACGAAGAGATTGTTAGTGTAACAGTTGGATCGTTCACAAATGCTTCTCCTGCTACAGGTACAGGTTATACTGATTATACCAGTTTATCAACATTAACAATGTCTCCGGGTATGACTTACCCAATTAGTGTTAGTGGTGGATATGCTCCTGGTTACTCAGGAAACTACAACTGTTACTTCGAGGTATATATCGACTGGAACCACGATGGTATCTGGGACGAGACTACTGATGAATTAGTATTTGGTGCTCAAGGACAATCTGCAACAACTGTTAGTGGTACCTTTACTGTGCCTATAACTGCAGTTCCTGGAAACCACGGAATGCGCGTTGTAATGGAAGAAACTTCAGGTGGTGCTAACGTATTCCCTTGTGGTACTTATACATGGGGTGAGACTGAAGATTATTTTATTTCAGTTTCTGAGCCACAAGCTTGGGATGCTGCTGCAACTTCAATTTTATTACCAGACCAAACTGCAACATTATACGAAAACGATCCTTCAGGTGTTGAGGTGGTTGTATTTAACGTAGGTGACTCTACCATTACTAGTATGGATGTTATTTATACAATTGATGGTATGAACCCTGTTGTATTCCCTTGGACAGGTACATTAATGTCATTCGAATCTGACACGATCGTATTCCCTAGTATGTTGATTCCTGGTGGATATTTCGATTTATGTGCTTATACAATGTTGGCAAACGACACCAACTATATTAACGATACTACTTGCTGGCAGTATTATGCATTACCTCAGTATGATCTTGAGCTAAGTGCAATTATTGCTCCTGAGAGTGGTTGTGATTATGGTATGGAAACCGTAACCATCGAGATTACCAACCTTGGTGATACTGTAATTGGTGGCGTAACTGTAGGTTACTTTACCAATACCATGGCTATGCCAACAACTGAAGTTATTGCCGATACAATTCCTCAGGGTGGAACATTTGTTTACACATTTGCTACTCCGGTTGATCTAGCGGTAACAGCAGATACTGATTTTGACTTTACTGCTTACTTGGAGTATGGTCCGGATCCGGTACAAGCTAATGACACCTTAATGGAAGTTGTAGGTTCTTATATTAGTCCTGCAGATCCGATTGCAAATGGTGTAACTATTTGGTCGAGCGAAATGGCTACGCTTACTGTAACCAACCCTGACACTGCAATGAACTATAACTGGTACAACCCAGATACTACATTGTACTCAATTGGTGATACCATGGTAAGTCCTCAGTTATTCGATACGACTACTTATTTCCTTGAAGCTGCATTTGGTGGCGGTGCTGGTGCACTAAACACTACTATGACAGGTGGTAACGGACAAGCAGGTAACATGTTTAACGTTACTGCTCTAACAGGAAATATTACAATTGAATCATTTGATGTAAACTTCGATAATACAACAACAATTAGCGTTTATTATAAGGCTGGTAGTTTTGTTGGTTTCGAAACCGATCAAAGTGCCTGGACATTATTAGGTGAAGTTCAAAACCTTGTTTCAAATGGTGTTAACGTACCTACTCCTCTTGCAGTTGGTGGTTTAACAATCCCTTATAATGAAACATATGGTATTTGGATTACTACTCAGAATACAG
>JBFHES010000075.1:0-17126 GCA_041584015.1 Bacteroidales bacterium | reverse complement strand
TTTTACCTGACTACGATAAGGACAGAGTTTACGTTAGTGATATCAAAAAAATTATGCAGTGGTACAACACCCTAGCAGAATTGAACATGATTGATCTGGAAGATGCAGTAAAAGAAGAAGAAGAAACTACTGACGAAACCAGCAAAGAGGAAGCAACACCAGCTGCTGACCAAGATCAGAAAACAGAAGAATAATAAAACACCATAAGATAATGAGATGACTGACTAGTAGATACTATTCAGTCATTTTTGTATACAACCGTTTGAACCTTTCATAGCAGATGATTCTTTCATTCAGTGCATACGATGAATCCCGAATACAAAAATATAAGCAATGAAAAATAAGCTAAAACTAAAAAGGAGTTTTTTACCTGAACGCCTTACCATCACAAACTGGAGTGATTTAGAGCACTATTTTATTGATCTCAAATCGCGACCAATCAATACACCTGAAGACCTGAAAAACTGGCTCAATAATAAAAGTGAACTGGACTCGGTACTAGAAGAGGAACTTGCCTGGCGCTATATTAAAATGAATTGCGACACAACAAACGAAGTGCTTGCTGCATCGTTTAATACCTATGTTACTGAGATTGAACCAAAGATTGCCGTTGCAATCAACGAGTTGGATAAGAAATTGATTGCCTGCTCCATTAGTGAGCAGTTAAACGAACCCGGATATCAGATAATGATGCGATCGGTTAAGCAGCAAATCAACTTATTCAGAAAAGAGAACATTCCGCTTAAAGCTGAATTAGCCAAACTTGAGCAAGAATACGGTACCATTTCTTCGCTCATGATGATTACCTACAACGATAAAGAAATGACCTTACAAGAGGCAGGTAATTATCTGAAAAATACTAATCGTTCAATACGCAAAGAGGTATTTGACTTGATTGCTGAAAGAAGATTACAAGACAAAGACACCCTTGATGAGTTACTTTCTAAACTAATTAGTTTACGCCACAAAATTGCAGTTAATGCAGGATTCAAAAATTATCTGGAATATAAATTTGCTGAGTTGGGAAGGTTCGACTATAGCGTTGATGATGTGCTCGGGTTTCACAAAGCAATAGCGGCAGAAGTAAAACCTCTGGTTGAAAAAATTCATGCAAACAGAAAAGCAACATTAGCATATGATGAGCTTAAACCTTACGACCTGGCAGTTGACACAGCATTAAAAGATCCTCTAAAGCCCTTTGAAACAGCCGAAGAGCTTGTAAAAAAAACCATCCAATGTTTTAACAAGGTTGATCCAAGTTTTGGCAGCTACTTAGCCACTATGGATGAAATGGGATATTTAGATCTTGAGGCCAGAAAAGGGAAAGCACCAGGAGGATTTAATTATCCCTTATATGAAAGCAATGTACCTTTCATTTATATGAATACCACGGGTAACCTCAGGGATCTTGAAACAATGGTACATGAAGGCGGGCATGCCATTCATTCCTTTCTATCTGCTCACCTGCCTATTGTCGATTTTAAATCAACACCATCAGAAGTTGCAGAATTAGCCTCCATGTCGATGGAACTCTTATCAATGAAATTCTGGGACTTGTACTTCACTGCTAATGCTGATCTGGTTCGTGCCAAGAAAAGCCAGCTTGAAGGAGTTATTGAAGTTCTGCCATGGGTAGCAACTGTCGATAAGTTTCAGCATTGGCTCTATACCAATCCGGAACATAGCATAAGTCAGCGCAAAGATGCCTGGATACGCATTAGTAAAGAGTTTGGCAGTGCGGAAGTAGATTGGAGTGATTATGAAATGGCACAAGCCTATACCTGGCAAAAACAGCTACATATCTTCGAAGTTCCATTTTACTACATCGAATATGCTATGGCACAATTAGGCGCTATTGGCGTTTGGAAAAACTTTGAAGAAGATGCCGCCTCAGCAATTAAAAATTACACAAAAGCACTTACACTTGGGTACACTAAAACCATTCCTGAGATTTATTCCGAAGCGGGTGTTTCTTTTAATTTCACCAAGGAATACATACATGAGCTTATGAGCTTTGTTAAAACTGAGCTAAAAAAATTGGATTAAAAAAAAGAGAGCCCAAAGGCTCTCTTTTTTTACATTATTGCTATTTCTATTTTTTCTTCGAATCAATCATCAATTGAATTTCTTCAACTTTGTCTTTTCTATCGAGCCCTTTATTAACATTCAACATAGCCTCTAATACACCCTTTTTCTTTGGGTTTAACTGATATGCTTCTTCAAGCATTGGTAAAGCACTTTGATATTCCTTTTCTGCTTCAGCTTTCAATTTATTAAATTCAGCTTCATCAGATTCGCGAACAGTCTCTGCCTTTTGAATTAACCCAGATGCATTGTTGTAACGAAGTACGCCTTGCTGATATTTATAATCTGCCATATATTTTTTAATCCTCTTGCTATTTGGATATTTTGCATAAGCAGTATTTAATGTTGTTAAATATTTAGATTTATCACCCATTCTTTTATAAGAATCAGTTAATCCTGCAAAAGATCTCTCCTTTTTATAACCTAGCTCAACAGAAGTCTTAAACAACTCTGCTGCTGGTTCATATTGTTTGCTTTTATAAGCACAATAAGCTGCGTTGTAGAACAATGCAGTATCAGGAGTATTATTCTTTTTATTCAAATCAATAGCGGCACTAAAGGCTGTAAACGCCACGTCATACTTTTTGGCTTTGTAGGCGTTTTGTCCATCTTGTTTTAATTGAGCAGCTGTTTTTTCTTCTTGAGCAAATAACATTGATGTGCTTACTAATAGCACAATAATTGCCAGTAAATTCTTCATAATTTTTTAAATAATTTTTGTTTTATATCGCTTGTAAAATATATTATTTTTAATAAAAACCAAAACGAGCCTAAGATGTTCGAATACCTAACTAAAGGCATTCATTCTTAGTAGATTTAGTTCTTTCTCTGTTAAAAATCTGAATTTCCCACGTGGTACATTCTTCTTGGTTAAACCGGCAAAATAAACGCGATCCAGTTTAACTACCTTATAATCTAAGGCTTCAAAAATTCTTCGCACCACTCTGTTTTGACCGGAGTGCAGCTCAATACCAATCTGTGTTTTATCCTCCGGATCGGCATAATCAACTGCATCTGGTTGAATAAAGATATCATCCAACTGTACGCCGGAAGCAATCTTTGCTAAATCATTTTTGGTTACATTACGATTTAAGAAGGCATGATAAATTTTCTTTTTCTTGAATTTTGGATGTGTTAACTTTTTGGCCAAGTCTCCATCGTTTGTAAAAAGCAATACGCCTGTTGTATTCCTGTCTAATCTGCCTACCGGGTATATTCGTTCCGGACATGCATGTTTAATTAAATCATGCACGGTCTTCTTTGCATGTGGGTCATCCAGAGTTGTTACGTAATCTTTAGGTTTATTTAATAAGAGGTATACCTTCTTTTCTGGCTTAACACGCTCATTATTAAATTTCACTTCATCGTTGCGCTTAACTTTAAAGCCCATTTCGGTAACCACCTGTCCATTAACACTCACCGAACCCGCTCGAATCAATTCATCTGCCTCGCGGCGACTACATACTCCGGAATTGGCTATGTACTTGTTTAATCTAATTTCATCTGAAACCGGAGCAGCTGTATCTTTCTTATTTCCTTTTCCCTTGTACGCTGGCTTTCTATCATCACCCGAGTATTTCTTTGGTGAGCTGTACTTTTTGTCATAGCCATCCTTACGGTCTTCTCTATCAGCATCTTTAGCATAAGGTTTTTTAGCCCCCTGATAGCGTTCACTGGAGCCACTATACTTTGGACGATCTCCTCCTTTCTGAAAACTCTTCTTTTTCTCGGCAAACCTTATAGCTCGTTCATCCTTAGTTTCGCGGTGCGTTCTTCCCTTAACACGCGAATCTTTAGACCGATGGTCCAGGCTGCTCTCCTCCTTGCTGTCCTGAGGCCCATCTGTATTATCAGCATATGGTTTTCGGGCTTGTTCCTCTCTTCCTCTGGATGTTCTCCGATGTGGCCCTTTACCAGCTCCTCGGCTCTCATCGGTTCTTCTTCTCTTGTTTCGTTCCATTCGTATTATGAACTATTATTTCTTTAAACTCAAACGTATATTCGAGTTATTTAATATTCTAAATATTTTTCAGGCTCCCTCTGGTCAATAACCAAGCCAATATGTTTGTGCCTTACTCATGACCACCTAAATGATTCAATCAATGGCCAAATTCCATAATTAGTGCGTACTGGTCATGTTCTCGTCTACGCATAGAATAAAATCAGCAATACCTTTATTCTCATCCATCAAACTATCCACATCTGCCTGTGATACTGTTGAAATGGTTTTAATATTTAGGTCAGGATTTGCCTTCCTTAAATACCATACAATGCTCTCAAAATTATCAGAATGATAGGCACCATTGTAATGCAACACCTGTTTGCCTTCACTCCAATTCTTTAGAATAAAATGAGCCATGGTTGCATCTTTAATAGCTTGTGCCTTCGGTAAATTATTATTGGCATGCATTGGCATTCCACCACTTGCTGACATCATTGCCTTGTAACAAGCTAATTCAGGATCGTATTTAATAGGTAAGGCAGGTATTAACTTTTTAGCGTCATCGCTTAATTCTTCTAAACCTTCAAATCCTTTACCATAAACCAAAGAAGCATATCGCCTTGGAACATTAGCCGCAATAAAATCTAAGTTATTCTCTTTGGCAAAAGAAACCAATGGTTTATAATCGGTTTTATAATTGGGCCATAATCTCGCTTCAGCTTCAAACTTCTTTTCAGAAATTAATCCACTTAAATATTCATCCATGATTAATTGATTATCACTTTCGAACATTTCGGCACCCAACACCAATTTATCTTGTTTAAGTGCGTGCAATTCCTTTGTTAGCTCAAGCTGCATCCAATGGCTTATTGGATTGTTATGATACTCTCCGAATAAAATAATGTCAGCATCTTTTACCTCTTTGATGACCTTTGAGAATTTCACCTTTTTTCCATCAATGTTAAAGTAATGATAGGCAGGCTTGTCATTTTTAAATGCAAAGAGCAACCAAATAACGCTTAAAAGAATAATCCCATGTCGTTTCATAAGTAACAAATTTTATATTAACCAATAATTATAAAGCTAAACCACTAATTAACAGCTGCTAAATTAAGCAGGCAATTAGCGGGCAAATGTACTGAAAATTAGATAACAAACTACCTGCGTATGAGTTCTATGAAATTTAGCTATTTGACACGAATAAGAAAAAACATTACCGGGTAATATTCTTTAAGATTTTGCGATATATAAGATCTTTTCGTTCTTCCCTTCGCTCCAACGTTAATCGCTTAGCAGATTTAAACCCTCCAAACAAATACCGCTGTAACCATGGAAACACAGTTAAATAGGCATCCAGGAAAGAATAGTTTTTAGCAACGGCGAAAAATAAAACATCAAATGCTCCTACCAAAAGAAAGGAGTTTAAAGCTTCGCGTCCTTCTCCAGCATAAAGCTGCCCACTACCCGGAATTATTAAGCTAGAAAATGCTGCAAGATTGGGTCTGTATCTTTTCAACTTCCTGGTCTCATCAAACCAAATATCAAGGCTATCAACTTTATTAGATGATTTTGCTTCGAGGTATTTTCTAAATTCCTTTTTGGCAGCTCCAAAACTTTCCAATTGATAATAATTGATTCCCAGATAAAAGTGCGAACGGAGTTTATTTTCGGCACTCGTATTTTCGGGTAGATTCATTAGCTCTATTAGGGCAAAATAATAGTTATTGCTTAAGGTATAAGCAATTGCCTTTTCAAAAACAATTTCAGCTTTTAAGCTATCGCTTTCGGTTGCCATAAACGCCTGATCGTAAAACACACGCGACTTTTCATATGCACCAACCATACGGTAACATTTGGCAAGATTAAACAGAGCATCGCCGGTGTAATCTGTTGCATCGAAAAAAAGCACACGATGAAAACCATGTATGGCGTTATCAAAATTACCAAGCTTCATTTGTTCCGAAGCATGCTGATAACACTCATGTTTATTTTGTGCCACTGCAAAAAGTGGCAACAAGCTAATCCATATTATCAAAAACCTCTTCGGTGCGGTGATAGATATCATGCTTAAGATTGTGATTATATTTATTTACAGCTTTATAAGAACCATACAGATTACCAAGATAAAATCCTGTGCCAAGTCCGGCATAAACCCAACCGTAGCCACTATTCGTACCATGCTTATTAAAGCCTCGGTAGGCTTGAAATACTGCTGAACCAACAAAGAGGAAAGTTAACAAGCCATCTTTCCAGGCATTTGCATACACCTTACCTAAGCCAGGTACAAAAGCCGACATTGCTAAGCCCAAGCCGGGACTTTTAAAGTTCAATGCTGCCGCTTCACCAGCCAACCGTTTCAGACCTTGCATATCGTAGGTATTGCTTAAATTCGCATTGTTGGCAAACTCTCCAGCTCCCTTATAATCTCCGTACATCAGCATTAACGATAAACTTAAAAAGTCCTTATCAGCTGATGCCAGGCTTGTGGGTTGATTTAGAAAACTTTGAGCCTTCATAAAATTGCCCGTTTTTATAAGCAAGAACGAGTACTCCTTTTGAACAGCAGCACTCGAAAAAGCCAAATCAATGTTTAAGGATTCGGCTCGTTTTAGACCTTTATTAAACTGCTTGGCTTTTCTATACGACTTTAAAAGCAAGTATCTTGCTTCAATATCTGTTGAATCGAGAAACACAACACGTTCATACTCGGTGGCTGCCAATGTAAACTCTTCGCTATTAAAAAGGAAGCGGGCAAAACGCTTGGATGATTCGATATCGTATATGTTTTGTGCATGCACATTAAGCGCCAGTAACAGCGCTATAATTGATGCAACTAGTATTTTATTCATACTTATGATTCTTAACTGGATCGATGAGCAGATTCTGTTTTCTATCGATTTCATAGTGCTCCGAACTAAAGCCATTGCATCTGGCAAACCTATCGAAAAAATTGATCATGCCAACAACGGTACCTTGTTTTTGAATGGCCTTTAAAGCGTACACCGAGCAGGAAGGTGTAAAGGTACAATGTGCACCATCCTGAGAAGAAATGAAGTTTTTATAGAACAGAAACATACTTGAGAACATGAGCTCATACTCATTTTGTGCATTACGCGCATATGAATAGCTTTCTACTTTGCTTGATGAATTCAGGTTTATCATCTGTTCTACCTCAGCTGCCGTTTGCCCAAAAATAAGACTGTTAATGAGTAGGAATATGATAGTGATAAAGCCCTTCATGTTCGTAGTTATTAATTTTCAAATTTCGATAGGTAGAAACTTTAATTTCTTCACCATTCTCTGTGTTTAGATACTGTACCACTTTCATTGGAAATTCAAATCCATCCGACTTTGAATAGTCATCGAAAAACTGTTTAGACACAATATCACCGGCCGGATTATAGGATATAAGTCCGAATATATTCTTATCAATCTGTGAAAGCATGATCTTTCCATTTCTATCTAAGAGATTCTCAGGTGGCAACCATGTTGATATGACCATATTGCTATCTTTCTCAACATTTGTTAGCTCATAAGGCGATTGTTGCAAACCATAGTAGGCCAGATTACCATTGAGAAAAAGATTAAAGATTGAAAACTGCAACATGGCGGGAGTGTTCACTTTCGAAAGCAAGCTGTCGTTTCTAAATCGATAAATTGCACTATCGGTAACACAAATAACTTCCTTCTGCGGAAAGCTAACTCTAAAAATTAACTGTTTAATTGTTTTATCATAGTAAACAGTTCCTACCGATAATTTCTTATTTCTCAGAAAGTCTTTCTCCTTGAGGGAGAAATCAGTTTCAATTCGGTTAAGACTCTGACCCAGCAACAACTGTGGCAGTATAAACAACGCTAAAAGAATAAAATTTTTCATATATAAAAATGGGATGTTCCGTAGTTTCGAAACATCCCTATTTCTTAGTAAATTAAATTTTCTAGTAAGAACCAGCAAGTACAGTAAAGTTGCTAATTACACTTAATACAACACTAACACCTAAACCAATCCAGAAAGATAATTTCTGATCAGATGTTTTGTTATTATTAATTGCAACTACAAAGAAACCAACTGGCCAGCAGCAGAATCCCCATGCGAATGAACCCCAGTCCATGTCTTCAATAGAAAACATTGCTCCAACAGGGCTAGCTGTTTCAAGGATATTGAAGTTAATACCTTCAAGAACTTCCGCAGAAGTAGCTTGAACCTCAGTTAATGACAGGTCGCCATTGGCAACAACATAATCTTCTAATTCCTGAATTTCTGCAAACTCGGTTTGTAAAGCATCATTGTCGTAGCTAAAAAGATCGGCTGCCGAAGCAAATGCTGATTGAGCAACAAGAATTACTGCAATTAGGAATGTAAGTCTTTTAATCATAGTCGTATGTTTTTTTATGTTTTGGGAATAAAAAATGTTTTCGTGTTTATTGATCAGGCCAAATTTAATTAATCTCATACAAAATGCAAGAGGTTTTAAGATTTACAAACACCTTGCCAGCAAAAAAAATCCTGAATAAAATTTCAGGATTCTTAAATTACTCTTTTCGGCTAGCTCTAGTCTAAATCTATTCTGCCATATTTGATATTAACTTGCACCTCTGATCCCGACTCGGAATTTCCTACAAACCCCTTTACACTTTCTGATGAACCATCCCGATGAATACTAAGATTTGGATCATCAGGTAAATCAATATCTCCATAATCTACTTGTGCATTAATATGATAAGAAGCAAGTTCCTCAATATTAATTTCAACATCGGCATATTTACTGTTTACTTTTATTAAGTCAAACCCATCAACAACATTTCCCAATCTAAAATTTCCATAGCCAATTTCTACTTCCACCTTTTGTGTAATATTTCCTATTTCGAAATTAGAGTGCTTGCAATCTAAAACAATGGTTCCCAACGAACCCATCTCATAATTATCATACTTAGAGTTACAAATAACTGCATTGGCCTCATCAATTTCTACGTTGGAATACTTTGTTTCGAACACCAAGCCAGTTGCTCGTCCAACTTCCACGTTCGAATATTTTGCCGATAGATTCAACCATTTACATTCATTAATCTTGCTTAAATCTGAATATTTCAGAAGAATCTTTCCTGCAGAATCAATTTCATCATTTAGCAATTTCTTCGCTATCAAATTACCGTACTCTACCGTTATATCAGTCATTGCATGTAATTCTGCAATTATTACCGATCCGAATTTATTGGTTATTGAGCTGGAAATATAGACAGGCATTTTTATAAAGTAATCAATTTGCAAATCCTTAAAATCATCGCCATTCAGATTCGTAAGTGCATACACCACATTATCAGCTTTATTTAGCTTGATATGAATTTTATCCAATAGCTTGTTTGCCTTTTCTTGATTCCCTGCCTGAACGGCAACAACCACCTGAATCACTATTTTAGATTCAGAAGTATTTTCGATTTCGATATTCCCGAACTTATTTTCAATTTTGAACTGGCTCGATTTATTCACGTCGAAAGTTTTATTGTACTCTCGGGTAAATTGCTCCTTACCAAATCCACTGAGGGAGATAGTTAGGATAAATAATACCAGGATGCTAGATTTCATAATTTTCATGGCTTTGGGTTTTTATATTTTTTATTCTTTTTAGCTCTTCTAATACATTGCTTATTACATGTAACTTCGATTGATAGATGTTAATCATTGCGTCAATTATTCGCTCATCTCCGGGATTAAGCGCCAGTTCTTGTTGTAGTTCCTGATACAATGAATCGAGGCTGGCCAATTCGCTCTCTTCCATTATTTCTGTCAATTCGATATCTATATCATCAATTGTGTTGAGCTCATTTATTTTCTTGTTGATGTTATTCGTAAAGTACATTTCAACTTCGGCATATTCGACGGATACGTCTGACAAACTCAGTTGTCTGGCCGCCGCCGGACCTTCAGTTATTTGATCAAAAATCCATAAGCCAGACATAAGTGCTAAAACCGCAATGGCTGCGATCTTTAAAACTGCGCTTAGCTTGGTGGTTTTCTTTTGAGGAAAGCGTTGCTCCAGCTTGGCCTCAAAACGCTCCAGGTGCCCGTCGTTTGGCTCAAAGCCGTCGTGCTCCTTGAAGTTATTTTTCATTATGTCTTCTATACTATTCATGCTAATTCATTATTTCTAAAAGTTTCCTTTTGGCCCTGGTGTATTGCGATCGGGAAGTTGAGCTTGATATCTCCAAAATATCTCCAATCTCCTCATGATCGTATCCTTCTAAAAGATAAAGTGAAAGAATTACCCGATATCCATCCGAGAGTTGCTGCATGGCTTGTTTAATTTGCTCAACGGTAGCATTTGTTTCTTCTGAATTCTCAATAGCCACCTCCTCTTCAGCAATTTCATGCTTATCGTTTATCTCATCAAACTGCATTTTATTTTTTCGAATATGATCCAGCGAACGGTTTACCACAATTCTCTTTAACCACGCTCCAAAACTTACCTCACCACTATAGGTCTTAATCTTTTCAAATGCCGACAGAAATGCCTCCTGCATAATATCCTCAGCTTCCATTGGATCGTTCACCATGCGCAAGCTTGTATTAAACATGGCTTTATAATAAAGTTTATAAAGCTCTGTTTGCGCATGTCGGCTGTTGCGTGCACAAGCATCAATTAAATCTTGGTGAATATTTGTATAGACCTTATTCAATGTTTAAATTTTGTACTGAAAATACGCAGCTTATTTTCAAGTGCTGCAAATCCGCTATCAATTTAAGAAAAAATAAAGGTATGCTGCTTTGGGTTCGTGAATAAAGATCTGCCTGATTAGTAGCCTACCGAAGCTAAAAGCGGTTTTAATAAATTGCAAAGATCATTATCTTCGCGAAAAAATTAGGGATGTCAAAAAAGAGATCAGTTCATAATAAAAAAGTTCATGCGGAAAAAGCTTCTCACCTGGGTCTATATTTAGCTATTGTATTAGCACTAACTGCTCTTTTAATAAACATGAACACTATTGACGCCGGCTATGCTCTTGATGATTCTTCGGCGATAGAGGATAATTTTTTGGTAAAGCGTGGTTTCGATGGCATACCTGATCTTTTAAAAACCAGCTACAGATATGGATACTGGAACGAAGAAGGTACGTTGTATCGCCCACTTTCGCTGGTTATGTTTGCTGCTGAATATGAGCTATTCCCGGATACTCCATGGGTATATCATTTATTGAATGTATTGTTTTACACCCTAAGTGCTCTATTGCTTTTTAAGGTCCTTCGCTTACTGTTTAACAGGTACCACATAATTATTCCGTTTTTAGTAAGTCTGTTGTTTGTTACCCACCCCATACACACAGAGGTGGTGGCCAATATAAAAAGTCGTGATGAGATTATGGCTTTTCTATTTGCACTTCTCTCATTTTATTGGTTTTTCAACTATCTTGAAAAGCCGCAGCTAAAACTCCTGCTCTTTTCAATGTTGGCCTATTTTATTGCATTTTTCTCAAAGGAAAGTGTGATTACATTTTTAGCTCTTTATCCGCTGTTCTATTACTATCACCGTGGTTACGAGATAAAACAATTATTGAAATTTACAGGAATTTACGCCATTCCTGCTATTGGCTATTTATTTACCCGATTCATAGTGATTGGTGATGTTGATGGGATTGACGACCTCTCCATAATCGAAAACGTTCTGGCAGGTGCTGAGAATAAGGCTGACTATTATGCCAGTTCGTTTCTCTTTTTAGGGAAATACCTGAAGATGTCCTTCTTGCCATGGCCTCTTTCATCTGACTATTCATACCCGGAGAGTCAGGTTGTTACCTGGGCAAATCCCTTAGTTTGGCTTTCACTCCTGGTCTTCCTATTTATGGCAGCGGTTACTGTTTATGGCATTCTTCGAAAAAATATGATAGCTCTTGGCCTTGCCTACTTTCTTATTACCATGAGTATTTTCAGCAACCTGGTTATTACTATCGGAACGGCCTTTGGCGAGCGTTTACTTTATGTTCCAATCCTGGGGATTTGTATCAGTTTTGTGTTTGCATTGCACAAGCTTTTTTCAGAAAAGCAAAACAATTCAAAAGCGGGAGCTCGAAAATCAAACAAACAATACAAGCAATTAATGATTGGATCTGTTGTACTGCTTTCATTGATTTTCTCAGGATTTACCATCAATAGAAATAGCGATTGGCAAGACAATTTCACCTTGTACCAGGCAGATGTTTCCACTTGCCCTAACAGCAGCCGACTGCATCATTTTTATGGGCTAGAACTCTTGCAAAATAAAAGCAGAAATGCGAGTGATGCCGCGACTAAGGAAATGTACCTGGATTCGGCAATAAGCGAATTTAATCGTGCCATTGAGTTGTATGAGTTTTACTCGAACGCCTACGAGCGATTGGCATACGCCATGACGTTAAAAGGAGATAAGCCAAAGGCTCTTGAGCTTTATTTAAAAACACTGGAACTTGATCCGGGAAGTTCAATAACATATAATAACATGGGGCTTATTTATTTCGAAATGCAGGACTATGATAAGGCAATTGAAGTGTATCAAAAGGCTATTCAGTTCAATCCACGCTTTGCCGATGCTTATTTTAACCTGGGTAGCACTTATGGAACAATTGGCAAGTTTGAGCTATCCGTTCAGAACTTCAAGAAATGTATTGAGTTTGATCCTGATAAAGCCCATGCATACTACTATGCAGGTTTATCTTTAAGAAGTATGAACAAACAAGCAGAAGCAGCTGAATACTTTAAGAAAGCCGCACAACTTGATGCGCAATTCAGATAAGTAGAAATTAACGCAGCCAATACTTACCTGTTAGATTGATTTATAAAATAGTTTGCTCGTTCTACATTTCCCATTAATTGATATGTACTAATGATGTTGTTCAGTAAGTTCTGATCTTTCGGGCGCTGCTCATAGACTTTCAAGAGGTAGCCAATTGATTCTTCGTGCTCACCCAATAATCCGCAAATTACGCCCAGGTTTTCCATTACGTTCAAATCTGTGCCATCAATGGAAAAAGCTTTTAGACTATATTCCTTAGCTCTTGGTAAATCGTTTAAAAAGCGACCATGCAACTCGGCAAGTTTATTATAAACCATGGCATTTTCTCCAAGCGCCTTCAGTCTGTCATTCAGCATTATTTGTGCAGCATTAAAATCTCCTGCCTGTAAATAAGCATCAACATGAAGCATATGAAGGCTTTCATCATTCGGGAAATAATTACGTAAACCCTCTATCATACGGTGAGCTTCAGGAAAGTTCCGGTTCTTAATCTCATCATTTATTATTACCAGAATATTGTCTTTTGCAGTTTGATGAGTGGGATCATATTTAAAGGTCTCCAGATAAAAATTATAGCTACGCTTAAAATCCTCCAAATACCAAAATATTTCTCCTAGGATCATCCAACCCGGCGGATTATCAGCGTGTAATTCCAATCCTCTTTTAAGCAAAGGAATAGCCTTTGAGAACAGCTCGTTACGTTCGTTTATTGATCCACTCTCCTTTCCTTCAATAACCATTAGCGAGCCGGCCACAACATTACAGCGTGCCGAGTTCACCGAAGTTTCTACATCTGCATAATAGAGAGTTCTGTCGTTCTTCCAGTCCTGGTTTCGGTCTATTGTTTTGAAAGAATAAAGTGCAATGACAACTATTATCACAGACCAATACAATTTAAGCTGTCGTTTTTTTTGAAGATACGGAAAAAGATAGTTGACAAAAGCATAGGCCAATACAAGAACAAAGCCGAACGAAGGCATAAAAATAAGTCGTTCGTTCATTAACAATCCCAGGTTAAAAACCAGATTGGAAACCACTGAAAAGGTTATGAAATAAAACAAGATGCCAAATGAAACAAGGTGCTTTTCTTTTAATTTACGCAAAGCAACAAATACGAGCAATACCATTAGTAGTATTGATAAAATCACCAATGGGTTTGCAAAACCAACTTCCGGAATTTGATAGGGGTAATAATCATGTGTTAGTGGATGAGGGAATATTAGCAGACTTATGTATTTACCCCAGGAGTAAAGTATCATTGCATACTTAGTTAATCCATCAACATTAATAAATGCATTGTGAAAAAGGTTGTCGGATTCAGCCGAATTCATAATATAACCTAAGGAAGCATAACGCATAACAAAGTAGGCGACTAATGCCAAACTTACTGAGGCCATAATGCGCAGAAGCTGTTTTGAATCAAGCTTTCGGAAAAACCAAATACTTAGAGGAATTATGGCAAAGAATGTAATGCTGTTCTCCTTGGCCAGCAAGGCAGCAAATAAACTCAAAAACAAATACAGTAAGTTTATCTGTTTCTGTGTATCAACATAGCGAATGGCAAAACTCAAACTAGCCAGACTAAGTATCATTGTTAAAATCTCGTCGAGACTTTTAATATTAGCCACCACTTCGGTATGTATAGGATGTAATATGAAAAGTAAAGTTGCTGCAAAGGGTAATTGCTGCAACCACTTACCAGTGCTGTTTTGCATCAAGCGCTTCAGCATGTTAAACATTACAACGGCCAATAATAAATAAAACAAAATATTAATAAAATGCATTTTGCTACTATCAAGTCCGAAGAGCTGGTATTCAATTGCAAACACTACCTGAGATAATGGTCTGTACCTACTGCCACTATAAATCTGCGAACCGCTTTCGCCTGCTATACCTGTAAACTGGTCGCTAAATAAGATGGCGCCAATTCCAGAGAAACCTTGCTTGGTTAGCTTGTTCTCAAGAATCATTAACCCATCGTCGAGGGCGAATTCATGCTTTAGGGTATTTGCATACAATACAAAACCAACAAGACATAAAAGGATTAGTTGCCATTTACCACTAGAAAGTAATGAAGATGTTTTCTTTACCATACTGCTTATCAATATTTGTAACCACTAGAGAAAGTAGGACTAGCGTTGGTTTGTTCATGTTAGAATAACAAATATAAGTTTAAGAAAGGAAATATGAAAGTAGGCAATCAATTTGCATTTCGCCGGAACATTTAAGGCTCCGGTTTTTCAAATTCATCCGATAATTATAATTAATTTTATAAAATCTAGACAACCTTTCGACAATTGCGGTACTATTATATAGAACAACAAACGAATGCCTAAGTTAACTGACATTATTGAAGCATGCAAAAAGGGTGAAAGTTCTGCCCAGTGCTTTGTCTATGAGCAGTTCTCACCTAAAATGAGAGCGCTGTGTTATAGGTATACAAGGGAGCAACAGGATGTTGAAGATATTGTGCATGACAGTTTTCTCTGGATTTTTACAAATATTAAAAAGTATAAAGGAAGCGGATCATTTGAGGGTTGGATGCGCAGGGTATTTATTGGAACGGCTATTAAACTAATAAAAACAAAAAGTAAAGAATCGAACTGTTTTAATATTAGCAGTAACATTGAGGAGCTTAACGGTAATAGCATAAATGATTACACCAAACAGAACGAAGCCATTTATCAGGTTGATTTTACTGAAGAGGAAGTAATCGAAATTCTACAAGACCTTCCGACTGGTTACCGTGTAATTTTTAATTTATATGTTTTTGAAAAATACAGCCACAAAGAGATAGCAAATCTACTTGCTATTTCAACTGGCACAAGTAAATCGCAACTGTACAAGGCGCGAAAATGGCTGCAACAGAAACTGTACGAGAGCAGTCAATCAAAAATTATTGAACGAGAAAAAACTGATTACAAAAATCTACTAAGGGTAGTTATTTAAGATTTCAGAAAATGAGTAAAGACTTAGAACATATCGATCGTTTTTTCGAGCAAAAAATTGGGCAGATGCAAAGTGGAGCAGCTGACCAGGGCTGGAGTAAACTATCTACAAGCATCGCAAATCAACAAGGGAAATTTCTATTCCTACACATTTTAAACTGGAAGCTCTTAAGCTTTTTTAGTTTCTTTTTAGTTTCATTATTGGGCTTACCAAGCGTAGCAATTTACACTACTCCATACTCAACTTATGAAAGCTCGCTTTATAACGGAAACGTAACTAGCAGAACTAAAGCAGCATCATTTTACAATGCCTCTCCTCTGCATGCTGAATCTTCGCAGGAGAAACAGCAATTAGCAAGGGAACAACAAATCCATCTCGCAAACTATAATAATAATGAGAACACCAGGTTTGGTGTAGCTCAAATGGCAAATGCAAATCAAACGAATACGAATCACTATCAAGCGCCCGAATCAGAGCATACATCAATCACCTACGAGGAAGGTATAAACTGTGATTCAAAAACAGTGCTTACAAAAAATAACAATAACCAGTTATTTCAATCAACTTCATCTATCAATAAAGACTTAACCCGTTTTAACCTGAATAAAAGCACTGGTAATAAAAAGCAAAGCATCAGTTTTCTTAAATCCAAAGCATCCAAGCTAAACATCAATTCTAAAGATAAAAATGACAATTTGGTATTAAGCAACAGTTATATAAGTGCAGGCGATTCCTCAATCAACTGGAGCATAGCTTTATTTTCCGGAGTATTTCATACTGATAAATCTAGATTTACAGCAAACCCGAATCAGCATACGTTTGGAATTAAACTAAGTGCGTGTCAACAGAACTGGCACTTTGAATCGGGAATCTCCTATACCAAGATAAATGATGAAGTACTATTTGATCAACACAGGAATGTACTAAGCGAGCGCGCCTATTGGGAGTTCTATCAATATGTAAACTACAATATAGATACAGTTGCTTATTATTGTCAGGTAAACAGCGCCGACACTACCTGGATTCCAGTTATTGATACAGAGACAACGGTTATGACCGATTCGGTTATTGCCACAGCAATTGACACAATACATCTGGCATACGATACGATTTACACCAATGCCTATAGCTACATAGAGATACCTCTTATTATTGGGTATAATTATAATAAGGGACGATCCAGTTTTATTTTGAAGACTGGCGTAATTAATAGCATTCTTAATAAGGCAAGCGCTTATAGTCAGCATACCAATGATGAAAACATGATTATTAAAGTGAGTAAGAATAATCTACCAATATATAATATAGATATATATGCAGGTATTGAGGCACGATATTTTATTTCAAACAATTATTTCCTGTTTAGTGATTTCTATTATCGGAAGGCA
>JBFHES010000074.1:0-17356 GCA_041584015.1 Bacteroidales bacterium | reverse complement strand
GTAGTATAATCAGCAGATGTCATTTCAACACCAGGATTAACTAAGTACGGCTGAATACCTGTAGCAGTACTAATAATAGCAGGGTCATCAACTTCAGTACCAGTTGCGTTGTACCATGTATCATCCTGACGATAACCAACTACTTTACTAGGGTTTTCAATATTATCTACATAAATAACAGCATCGTCACCAATATTGCTTGGTACATCACCATCAACAATGTAATGTGGAGTTCCGTCTGCTCTTAAATCTCCAGCTTTATAAGTATCATATAAAGAATATGCATCTTTTAAAACCATTTGGTTAGCATCATATCTGTCGATACGTACACCAACACGGAATACTAAATCTCTAAATGCAAATTTGTCCTGAATATAACCTGAAGCATATGTTGGTTCAAAAGCACCAAGCTCTCTTGTATAATCACCTTGAGCATTTTTCTTAGTAAAGTAATCCTGAAGCGTTGGCTTGTCGGCTAACTGGTTTCCATAAACATCATAACCACGGTTAGCTATGTAATTATTACCACTGTTAAGCAGTTCATCAGCACTAAAGTACTCAATATCTAATTCAGATGGATCATAACTATCAATGTCTACCCACTCCGTTCCACTCTCGTTTATTCCATGAGCTTTTCTAAAGTTATAGTCGAATGAAGATTGATCCTGCTCACTATATAATCTTGCATAAGAAATTGTATCGTTAAATACTGCATTTCCTAAATCATCATAAACGATTTGTCCGTTTTCATCAGTTAAATAATGAAGAATCGGTGTAGAGAAGTCAAGCTGTTCAATATGTTTGTTCATTAACTCACGAGCTCTTGTCCATAATCCTGATGGAGATACACCATAAGAACTAGATTTTCTTTGCTCGAACTCAAAACCTACTGAAATCTCATGCTTGCGAATATCGGCAGCACCAGCAGCAGAAACTCTAAACTGAGTTGAGTTACTAATATTGTATCCTGAAGTTAAAGCACCCGGGCTAGCCCAAATACCGTAAGCAGAAGCAACTCCGTCGCCGTTTAGCAAACCACCTAAGCTACGAATAGAAACATCATTTCTATTGTAAAGTCCGTCACCAAACATCTCATACAATCCAGCGTTAACATTAGAAACTTCCGGATTAAAAGTACTTGGAGTTATGGTTACCAATGTATCAAAATAACCAGTCATTAAATGAGCATTGATTCCAGAAACAGTATCCTGAAGAATCTCACTGGTGTAACCAATTGTTTTGTAATGATCAAACGTACCTACGTGACCATATCCAAATAGATTGTCCTTGTGCGTTTTATCCCAAGATTTGCTAGCAGTATATTCATAATCTGCCTGAATAGAATAATATGCATTCTTAATTACAGGGTTTTCGATGTCTGGATTATCAGGGAAGCGCTGAGTGTATCTAATATATGTTCTCCAGTTATCATAAAAACTTTCAGAGAAATTATCAGAATTAAACATGGCGTGCGCTACGCTAAAGTTTGTGCTTTTTGAATGTACAAACGATCCACCGATTACAATGTTAGTATTCTTTGATGGCTTAATATCAATTTTACCAACGAGGTTTATTCTATAGAAAGGATTCTTAAATGCATTTGAATAAGTTTCAAAAGCATCCTGATGTAGGTATTCTGAGTTATAAACACTACCTAAACCAAATGGAGTTCTACTCACCGGGTTGTTAGTAACGTAATCTACAACGTCATCCTTTGCTCTATATAATGGTGTATTTACTTTACCATTTTTAGCATACGTAAACTCACCAGAAATTAAATAACCGGCAACAGTTTTCTTACGCGAAGCATCTTTTTTATGAAGCGTTACAAGCGGACCAGAGATTGAAGCTCCTACCAGGTTGTACACATCATTATCTACAACAGCAGAAGTAATACCTTCCAGACCACCAAAGAATTTTGATGAAGGCCCTTTAGTTGTAATGTTAATAATACCACCGGTTGCATCACCATATTTTGCTGGAATACCACCTGTTACAACGGCAACCTCAGCAATTGCTGATTGGGGAAGTGTGTTAGATCCAATAATCTTAACACCATCAACATAGGTTACGTTACCACTTGAACGTGCACCACGGATACTACCAATTTCACCATTCTCAGAGTATACACCTGCAACAGTAGTTGCAACCGCCGCTGCTGAACGTCCAGGCATTTTTTCAATCTGCTCCGACGTTACAGTCTCACCACTCTGGGTTTGGTCTTTACTAATAAGTGGCACTTTGTAAGCCACAACTTCAACCTGATCTAATTGTTGACTTGAAGAAGTCAATTCTAGATCAAGGAATGTAATTTTTTCATTTCGAATAATTACGCCGGTCTGAGCCATTGTGTTATATCCGACATACGAGGCCTTAACCGTAAATTTTCCAGCAGGAATAGGTTTAACGGTATAAGCTCCGTCAAAATCTGTACTGCTTCCACCAATCTGAGAACCATCTTGTTCGATAATTACATTACAAAATGGAATTGGCTCTCGCGTTTCTTTATCAATTACCTTACCTTGTAACGAACCTGATTGCGCAAGCAACCCATTCGCAAAAAGAAAAGCAACCAATACAAAGAGTATTTTTCGTAGCATAATGAAACGTTTCTATTTTATTAATAATAACTTAACAATAATTTTTATCGCATTTTTAGAACTGGTAAATATATAAATTAATAAATTCCAGCAATAACTTTTTTTGCCCGTAGAATATGCTGTAGATGCATATTAATAAATTTTCCTATTCAAGATTTCTGAATATATTACGGCCTTTCTGACATCAAACTCCTCTAAATTTATCACACTCTCTTCCGCCCCAATTTGTTGTCCTAAATTAACGGATGGATTCTTTTTTTCCTGAGCACTACCTAAATCTATTTCTTTCTCTTTTTTATTCATTTTATGAAAATCCCGACTTTCTGTTTCATGATGCATTTCTGTTTCGGATTCCACAAAACTTGTGTCATCATAATTTTCATATTGTATTTCATGAGCAGGTTTTGGCTGGTTGTCAAACAAGCTACTCAATAAATCCAGAGGATTCGCGTTTTGTGAATTACCCTGACCTTGCGGCTGTGGTCCACGCTTTTTTTTGCGCTTTCCGCCAAGGATTGCAAACACCACCATAATAATTAAATAAATAATGGTTGAAAAATCGAAGTCGGCCATAGAAATTGTTATAATTTTGTCCAAAAATACCAAAGATAATGCGTTTAGAATATAATTTCAGGAGATTAAGGATTTTTTTAACAGTTTCTTTATTAGTGTTGATTACAACTAATTGTGCTGATAAAAACAATGTAGTACCTAATGTGTACGTCAATTTTTATGTAAATCTTGCCGACCCAGACTTCTCGACTTTAAACAGTCCGGGCAACTCAGTTTTCGTATCTGGCGGCGTTAACGGGATTGTTATCTACAACATTAACAGCGAAGAATTCGCTGCGTACGACAGAACCTGTACCAATAATGTAGAGGACAACTGTTCGGTTACGCTTGACGAAACCGGAGTATTCGTGGTGGATACCATGTGCTGTCATTCCGAATACTTTCTACTTGATGGGTCAGTTTCGAAAGGACCTGCGACTTATCCGCTTAAAAGGTATCGAACTTATTATGATCCGGCGCTTACTACCTTGCACGTATATAATTAACAGAACAAGATCATCATAAAAGTAAAAAGCTTCAGGAACAAACTGTTCCTGAAGCTTTTTTATTGAATCTATCTCATCCTTGGCCAGGATGTTTAATTTCGTTGTAACATTACCAAACCTGGTATTTCAACAGGCTCTCCTTTTCTATTATTACCACGTACCACATAATAATACAATCCCTGATCAGCCGGACTTCCGTTCTTTAGGTTACCATCCCAGCCTTCGCTCGGATCTCTCCATTCCATGATTTTGTTTCCGTTCTGAGCCAATATTACACAATGGTAATTGGTTAACTCTTCAAAGTTTAACCTGAATACATCATGCATGCCATCACCATTTGGTGTAAAGTACTTTTGCTTTCCGCTTACGCGTGTTTCGCTTTTAAACTCGAATGGTTGACCAACCACCGTATCGCTGCACCCATTCATATCTCTGGCAATTAATGTTACCGCGTATATTCCTGATTGGGAGTAAAAGTGATCCGGGTGTTCGTCAGTGGAAGTAGTTCCATCACCAAAATCCCATAAATAGTCTACCTGCTCTGGTACCATGACTGTTTCTGACACAGCGGTACTTTGATTGGTAAAATACACCATCGCTGGTAATTTGGTATCGGTAAGCTTATAATCAAAATCAGCATCGATTCTTTCCGGAAGTTCAATTGACAATTCCGCAAACGACTCGCACGAAGATTTATTAATAACCGAAAGTTTCACTTTATGATTGTTCCCTTCGGCCCAGGTTACTAAATAATTCTCTTTACCAAGGTTATGCACTTCACCCTCATCGAAATTCCATTTATAAGAATAATCATCATGGTACAAACAGCTCAACCTAACCGGAGATGAGTAACAAGCTCCGACGCTTTCCATTTTTATTTCAGCTATTGGTTGATCAACAAATGTGAGTAAAATAGTATCGCTTGACGAACACATATCGTTGTTTTCTATCCACACTAATTTATATTGACCTGATTCTACTGATTTAATTTTCGTAACCGATTCATTCGGATTGCTTACCTCTATTCCTTTACTTCCTTTCCAAAAACCATTCGATCCACCTGAGTTCAGTTCACACTCAATTCCACATACAGCCTGGTCTTCACCCAATGAGACTTCTGGTACTGGTTTAAAGTGAATGGTCATTTCATCAAAAGCAACAGCTCTATTTACCGATTCCGTCCATTTAACCACATACACACCGTAATCACTTACCTTTATGGTCGCCTCCGGATCTGTCTCCGGATCATCTGATGTATTGGAAATAAAGCTCACACTTTTACTTTCCGATTTCCATCGTCCAACCGAACCTTGCACAGATAGTGTTCCGTTCAACTTGGCACTTAAGCCACAAACCTCAATATCGCCTCCTGCTTCGGGAGACAACTTAGGTGCAGCCTTTTTTTGAATTTCAGGGTTTGTTGCTTTTCGTGTTTGCTTAACAACTACATCACTCTTTACTGCTGCAGCTTTGCTTTCTTTCGCTGGAATAATATCAACTGTAGTAGTTTCAGCAATTAACAGGCTTGCTTGCTCGGTTGACACTACCATTTCTTCTTCAGGGGCAGGAAAGAAATAAATAGTACTTGCTGTAAGTATAGCAGCAAATGTCACCAGCCCATACCACAAGCCTTTCGACTTTCGTGACACAGTAGTTGCAGCAGCACCGGCATTAGCCGTGGCCTTAATTCGCTCCAGTACATTGTGAGGAGGATATTCTTCGAAGTTCTCAAGTTTCCTGCGAACCTGATCTTCAAAACTGTTATGTAAATCTCCTTTCATTATATTAAGTTCTTTATTTTTTACGATCTAATGTTTATAGGCCTCTTCCAGCTCTAATCTCGAAAGTTTTTGCACCAGCACTTTCCTTGCTTTCATGAATTGCGACTTTGATGTACTTTCTGTTATATCTAAAATCTCGGCTATTTCCCGGTGTTTGTATCCTTCAATAACATAGAGATTAAAAACAATCCTGTATCCATCTGGTAATTCATCAATCAGTTGAATGATATCCTTCGCCGCCATTTGCTCCAGCACATTGTTTGAGTAATCACTGTCTTCTTCTCTTGTTACCATCTCTGAGGCAACAATTTTACCATGATGTTTTCGATAATGATTAATTGCTGTTGTAACCATTATTCGCTTTAACCAACCTTCGAAAGAACCTTCGTGCCTGAAGTCATTTAAATGATGAAGGATTCTAATAAATCCATCGTGCAATAAATCTTCGGCTTCCTCTTTAGACTTTGAATATCGTATGCATATTCCAAAAAGTCTGGGAGAAAATCTCCGATAAAGCTCATCTAATGAACCATCCTCTTTTGCGAGGCACTTTTTTATTAACTGTTGGTCGTTGAGCATTTATCCTTAAGCAATTTCGTAAAAGACAATATTCACTAAATTTTCGTTGTCTGGCATCATAAAAAAACTTAATATTTATTTCACAAGGTAAGCAATTCGTACTTTCGAACAGCCAGCAAAGCAAACCCTGCCTATAATAAATGTAAAAAGCAGCACCTTTATTATTCATTGTTTAAATTGATTCAATAATATTTATCTTGCCCACATAAAATTCAAGGAGTTTGAAAGAAGGTATCATTATAAAATCGACCGGTAGCTGGTACAAAGTGCGCTTAGATAAAGGTGTTACTATTGACTGTAAGTTTAAAGGGAAATTCAAAATCAAAGGTATTAGAACAACCAATCCCCTAGCGGTTGGCGATAAAGTTAAGGTACGTGTTGAGGAGGATGAGTTTGGTTTAATTACTGAAATTATACAGCGAAAAAACTACATTATTCGTAAGGCATCCAACTTATCCAAGGAATCGCAAATAATTGCTGCAAACATCGACATTGCTTTTCTGGTAATTACAATTGCTTACCCAACAACCCACTCCGGCTTTGTCGATCGATTTTTAGCAAGTGCAGAGGCCTATCGAATTCCGGTACATATTATCTTTAATAAAACCGACCGCTACAACGATGAGCAATTAAAACAAATGAACGACTGGATTGCTATCTATGAAAAAATAGGATATCCATGCCATAGCATTTCAGCGTTAAACAAATCTGATGTCGGGAAAATTAAGGAATTAATAGCCGCCAATATATGTGTTTTTGCAGGCAACTCAGGTGTGGGAAAATCAACTTTGGTAAATTCCATTGATGCAACCTTGAATCTACGCACAGATGAGATTTCTGATTATCATAACAAGGGAAAACACACCACTACCTTTGCCGAAATGTTTGAACTAAACAATGGCGGATTTGTAATTGACACACCCGGCATAAAAGGATTTGGAGTTATTGATATGCAACGCGAGGAGATCTTTCATTTCTTTCGTGAGATTTTTGAAGAATCAGCGAACTGTCAATATAATAACTGCACGCACACACACGAACCTAAATGTGCTGTTAAAGTTGCTGTTGAAGAAGGTGAGATTAGCGAACAGCGCTACGAGAACTACATAAAACTATATTACGACGAAAACGACAAACACCGGGTTGGATACTAACTAGATTTTCCAAAGCATCTGGAAAGTGATGTTTCGGGGAGCTGCAACATCTCCCGGTCTGATCATATACTCCCTATTAAGAGCATTTTTCAATTGCAGCGATAAAGTCATTTGTTTGGTAGCATCATAGGCCAGACTAAAATCTGTTCGCCAAAAACCAGTATTATTTTCTTCGCGATATTCTTTCAATCCAGGCAGCACAAAGCTGAACTCAAAAAAACGGTCGATATTTTCAATATGACTATTGTGAAGCATTGAAACACCCAATGCCAATCTTCTATATTGAATATTAGCTATTAAACTAAATGCATGTTTGTACCGATACTTCAGTAAATTACTATCGCCGGATTTCCAGGAATTGTACACTGAGTCCGTATTTAAATCTATAGGATTAGTAAAGGTATAACCAGCCAACATCGAAACGGGAAAAGCTCCAACTTGTCCATCAATTCCGAACGACACCTCGTAACCCGAAATTTTAGCTTCACTAACATTTTGCGATTGAAAACCGAAAGGCTGACCAATTTGCTCCATCTCATCAAAAAGCTGAACAAAAGTTAACGAATCGAATGTCCCAAATGTAAACTCCATCATGTTATGATATTCTGTAACAAATGCAGCAACATCAATAAAAGCTCTCCAATCGCTTAACTTAAATTCTTGCTTTAATCCAATTTCTGCACTCCAGCCTGTTTCCGACTCAATACGTGGATTAGGCAATATCTGAATGCTTCCAACTTTTGTATAGGTATATTTTTCGGCAATGGTTGGGTACCGATGTCCCTGACCATAAGATGCCCGCAAAAAAGAGTGATCGAATATGGAGTAATTTGCACCAAAACGCAGCAAAGGATCGGTTGATTCGCTTTGCTCATCCAGAATAAAATGTTCCCAGCGGACACCGGCTGTTAAAATCAAGCGTTTTAAGATACGCTGTTCTACCTGTGCAAAGATTGAAAAATTTGAACTGGCATGATCTCCAAATAAATCGGCATGTGAGTAGGATTGAGCAATGGAAGTTCCTGTTGTTAGCCGCAGCTTATTCTTAAACTGTTTGCTGTATTGATATTCGCCAAAATATAGGTCGGCACTGTTATCTTTTTCATCACCTTCAATATTATTCTTTAAGTTGAAGAAGCGTGTTTTTAGCTGATGCTTAGCTCCGGTTTTATCATAAAAGGTAACATACGGATCGATGACAAAGCGATGCCCCTTTGATGGATTAAGCGTGGATTCATTTTGTTTGTAAGCAGCTGTATCAGCCTTCCAAAGAAAAAAGTCAGTTTTATCCTGGTACAAAACAGACGAGCTTAAGCCAAAGCTTAAACCTTTAATTTTAGGATGCCGATAGCGTAATTTAAGATGATAGCCAAAACGATCTTCGTTGTTAGACGTTCGGTATCCGGCATTGTGATACAGGTTTGCAGAAGTAACCAGGTCTATCTGTCCAATTTGTTGTGAATGCGAAACATTGCTTCCGGTAAAAAACTGCAAATCGTCACCCCACCATTTTAATTCTTCTCGCTCAGGAGCTAAATAAAATCCGGTAAAAGTATTGATGGTTGTTTCCGGTTTAGGTCCGGGGAAAGCTGTTAGAATATTTACAACACCATTCAAGGCTGATGAGCCATAAGTTGATGACGAAGCACCTTTCACCACCTCCACCTGACTTAAATTATCAAGCGGAATAAAATTCCATTTGGTATCTCCGGCATCCGGCGATAACATTGGCAAGCCATCTACCAAGACCATAACCCGACTGCCTGCACCGTAGCTATATCCGCTGCCGCCTCGTATACTTATTTGACCGTCGGCAATGCTAACACCAGGAACAAATGCCAATGCTTCGTCCATGGTGCGCGGATTTAACTGTTCCACGGTTTTAGCAGAAATCACTTCCATTGATACCGGAACCTCGTTCAGGTTCTGTTGATACCTTCCGGCAGAAACCACTATACCACCTACCAACTGCGCCGAGGCTTTTAATGTCACATCCAGCGTTTTTGTCGCAGACTGTAAATTGAGATCAAATATTTCTTCTTCGAAACCAATGTAGGAAAAGGCAACCGTATGTTCGCCTTTGTGCAGTATTACCGAATAAAGCCCGTCTTCGTTGCTTACTGCAGTTAACTGGCTATCAATTTTCACATGAACACCGGCAAGCGGAACATTCGACTCATCGCTAACAAGACCTTTAAGTTCAACTTGCTGCGAAAAAGCCAGTGTAGTAATTAACAGGCTTAACTGAAAGAACAGGAATTTGATCATCAGATGTTTACTGCTTTATAATTTTGTTTGAGAGTATCTTCATTCCGTTTTGAATGCGGTAATAATATATTCCTCCCGGGAGTTCCTTCGTGTTAATGATAAACTCATTCATTCCCGTTCTGATATCAAGTGCAGTTTCCTGAACCAAACGGCCGGTGGCATCGTGCAAATAAAATCTACCTGTATTGTTGCTTGTCGCTTGCACATCTAACATAAATTGATCAGTGAATGGGTTCGGGTATAATTCGCACTGAAACTGGCTTCCACTATAATCATTAATGGACAATTGTTCCAGATGAACTGTAACCATAAGCGATGTATCATCAGTTACTACAAAAGGCAGAGGCTCGTTTAATGAGAGATACGGTTTTATATTTACCTCAAGTTGAAAATCGCCAACAACTGTTGGGGTACCAGTTATTTTTGCACAATATTTTGTTCCAATAGCAAACAAATTATTGGGAGCGTTGGTCTCAAAGTCGATTCCCGGAGGCATATTACCAATGCTTATGATTTTTATGTGACTAAGGTGCAACACTGTTTCTCCCAGCGTAAAACTATCAGGAGGAATAATGGTCACCACTTCTTCATAGGGAATATTTAGGTAGGCATCATCAAGAGTGTCCGGACACATTTGCCCTGGATTCTCTGTATCAACACAATTAGGATCGGGTGTACATTGCGCCTGCGCACTTTTTAAACCAATAGTTAACACAATACCTATAAGAATTAATACATGATGTTTCATTGGTTTATTTTTAATTTACACTTTTAGTTTTCTATTGCTGCAATAAATGCCGCAGCTTCTTCATCATTTGGTGCTTTGCCATGCCAGCGATAATCTCCTTCGATGGCTTTTATCCCTTTGCCCATTAATGTTTCTGCAATAATGACCTTTGGTCTTGGATCGTTGTTCTTTGCACGATTATAAGTTACTATAAATTCTTCAATATCGTTGCCATTACACTCAAAACACTGCCAGCCAAACGCCTCCCACTTTTGCTTAAGCGGTTCAATTTCCATTACCTCCGAGACACGTCCGTCAATTTGGACAAAATTTCTATCAACAACAGCAATAAGCTTAGAAAGTTTATGATGACTGGCACTCATCGCGGCTTCCCAAATAGAGCCTTCCTGCAGTTCACCATCTCCATGTATAGAACAGATAATATTCTCGCGTGCATCCATTTTGGCTGCCAAAGCCATGCCCACAGCCACCGACAGGCCTTGACCCAATGATCCGGCAGAAAGCTCGATGCCCGGCAAACCATGATCGCGTCCCGGATGTCCTTGTAATCTGGAGCCAAGCTTTCTTAAGCTGAGCAATTCCGACACATGAAAATAACCGGCATTGGCCAGGGTTGCATAATAAACCGGAGCAACATGTCCTATGGATAAAACAAGTCTGTCGCGGTTTATGTAATTTGGATTTGTGGCTTGATGATTTAAGAGATGAAAATACAAGGCCGTGAACACATCGGCTAAACCAAGCGAACCTCCCAGATGCCCGGAACCGGCAGCGTTCAAACTACGAACGATATCTACTCGAATCTTACTGGCGATCGCTTTCAGGCGCTTTATCAATGCTGCATCTTCCACAGCAATTAATCGAGTTCAGGGTATTCCATTTCAGACTCGATTACAAAGTAACAACTTGGAAAATGTTTTGAAATAGCTTTGTAAACCTTGTAACCCTCGGTGCGGTTTCTGAAATTTCCAACACGTGTTTTATAGTAAGGCTCATCATAAACAATAGTCGTTTCAAGCGTCGGAAAAATCTTTAGGAACTCTGCTCTAACATGCTGTGCATCTTTTCGTGCTTCGCTCCCCGATCCTGAAAATATCTGAATACGGTAACCTGAAATTCCTTTATGAGCTTTATTTATTTCAAGGTTCTTCTCCATTAATGCAACCAATCGCGCATCCTGAGTAATAACGACTTTCTCTGTTATGCTATCACCAGGAGCTTGACGCAAGGTTGTAAATTCAGGAACAACTCTTTCGCTGGTTTGTGCGTTAAGCACAAAGGAGCAAATACTTAATACGGCAATTATCAATATTCTTCTCATAATCTTTATTCTATTGGATGCATGCTTAACACAGGTATTGGCGAATGATTGACCATTTGCTGTGCATACGGTCCCATAAATATATTCTCCGGTCGCTCCGTTTGCTCTGTCATTATTGAGATTAAATCGGCATCAACCTTCTTAGCATACTCAATTGTTAAATCGGTAATATTTCCGCCACTCACCGTTTCGGTTTCAAAGCTTACCCCTCTGGATGTTAAATATTCCGAAACCTGTTCAATATATTTAGTTACTCGCGTGATCACTTCTTTTGTGTCTGTTTCCCGAACGCCGAGCACATGAATAACCGAACCAAACTTTAAAGCCAGGTCTGCCATTAAAGGCACCTTTTGCCGGGTTTGATTAGTCGCATCAATGGGCACAATTATTCGTTGTGGCATTATAGAAGGGAATCCACTTCGAACGGTAACAACTGGTACGGATGATTTCATAACTACCTTAAATGCAGTACTTCCCAGCCAATACTCTTCAAAACCAGAAACACCATGTGTTCCAAGCATTAACAATGATGATTGGTACTCTTTTAATAATTCGGTAATTTCGGAGTAAACACGTCCCTCACGTACCAAGTAATCAAAAACACCATTTTTAACATTGTAGGTTTTACTGTACTCGCTAATCACATAATTTAAAATATCATCCAGCGACTTGGTGTGTTTTGTTTCAATATTTTCGAAATAATAAGGAACATCAAATTTTTCCTTTTTCTTAACATGAATAATACGAACATCAGCATGAATGGCATTGGCCCACAAAATAGCGTGTTTAAGTGCATTCATTGAATCTCCGGAAAAGTCGATTCCCACAACTATTCGCGATACCGATTTAAAACTATGTGTATTCAAAACTATTTATGTTTAGGTACTTATTCGATAAACTACACGGTCACTTTATGATCATTATTGTATTCAGTTAAAAATAATCGAGACCATTAACACCAATTCAAAGGGTCTCAAAATTAAAAATTTTTATGGTTCAAAAACAGGAAATACCAAACATCTGAAAATTGATGTATTAACTATTTCATTTTAAGATGAAAAACGGATAAGAATATTTAGCTCTTATTTAGTATATTTGCAGACTTTTTCGATTATTTTTATTGATGGCAAAACCCAACAAAGACATAACATCACGTAAGTTTAAGAACAAGCTACGCAGTTCTTACTCTACTTCAATTATAAGTATATCACTGGTTTTGTTCATGATTGGGCTCATCGGTTTAATGCTTTTAAATGCTAATCGATTGTCGGATTATGTGAAAGAGAACATTGGTTTTTCTGTAATCTTAAAAGACAACTTAAAAGAAATTGAAATCATCAGGTTGCAAAAAGATTTAGATGCAACTCATTATGTAAAATCAACCGAATACATTCCAAAAGAAAGAGCAGCAAAGGAATTCCAGGAAGATCTGGGAGAGAACTTTGTTGACTTTTTAGGTTACAACCCATTGCTGGCTTCAATTGAAGTTAAGCTGCATGCAAGCTATGCCAACAAGGATAGTATTCAAATTATTGAAAACGATTTAAATGCATACAGCCAGATTAAGGAAGTTTATTACCAAAAAAATCTGGTTGAAATGGTGAATGAAAATGTAAAGCAAATTAGTCTTTACTTGTTTGTCTTTAGCCTGTTGTTTCTGCTCATCTCTATTGTATTAATTAACAATACGGTAAGGCTCTCGGTTTACTCCAAGCGTTTTCTTATCAATACCATGAAACTGATTGGAGCAACAAACGGATACATCAGACGACCGCATTTGTTTAATGCCGTGTTGCAAGGATTATTCTCCGCCATTGTTGCCATATTCCTTTTGCTGGGAGCTGTGGACCTAATGCAAGGAGAACTAGAAGGCACCATTAACTTTGGAGATTACCGCGTACTTGCCATACTGTTTGCCGGAATTATGATCATTGGTTTTTTAATTACTTTCATTGCTGCCTATTTTGCAGTGAGCAAGTATTTACGCCTAAGATCTGATGAACTTTACTTTTAAAAGCGTGTAACTGAAAATAAAAAAATTAGAAAAATGTCAAAGAAAACAGAGAATAGCCCGCTTGGATTTGCAATCCCAAAAGAGAATTATTTATACCTGATTATTGGGTTTGCTATTATTGTTATTGGTTTCTTACTTATGATTGGCGGTGGTGTTGACGATCCAAACAACTTCTATCCAAACAACGATCCAACACAAACTCCTGAGATTTTCAGTTGGAGAAGAATTACCCTTGCTCCTACAGTTGTATTGTTTGGTTTCGTTTTCGAAATCTGGGCAATCATGCGCAAACCTAAAAATATCGAGACAGCTGAATAATGAATTGGTTAGAAGCACTCATACTTGGTATCCTTCAGGGTTTAGCAGAATTCCTTCCTATTAGTTCAAGTGGACATCTAGAGATTGGGAAAGTATTGCTAAACGTGGAGGCAAAAAACAACATTACCTTTACAGTAGTGGTGCACGGCGCTACCGTATTAAGTACAATCATTGTATTCTGGAAAGACATTGTTTCCATATTTAAAGGATTGTTTGAATTTAAATGGAACGAATCGACCAAGTACACGGCACAAATAGCCGTATCAATGATACCGGTTGCAATAGTTGGATTGTTCTTTAAAGATGAAGTAGAGAGTTTCTTTACCGGTAATATGATTTTTGTAGGTTCAATGCTTATTATTACTGCCGCATTGCTTGGTTTCACCTATTATGCAAAAAGCAGAGAAAAGCAGATAACATTTGCCGATTCATTCATTATTGGAATAGCACAGGCGATGGCTGTTTTACCAGGGATCTCACGTTCCGGATCAACCATTGCAACAGGACTGTTGCTGGGCAAAAAAAGAGAAGACATTGCTAAATTTTCATTCCTGATGGTTTTAATTCCAATCATTGGAGCAAATCTGAAAGATGTGGTATCTGGCAATTTAACCAGCGACACATCCATTGGTTTCTTACCATTGGCAGTTGGATTTCTGGCAGCATTTATATCCGGGCTTTTAGCATGCACCTGGATGCTGAAAATTGTAAAAAAAGGAAAACTAATTTATTTCGCTATTTACTGCTTAGTAGTTGGTATCATAGCAATAGCAACAGCATTATATTAGGCACACAAGAGCGTAATCATCACATTGCGGCTCTTTATTATATATCTTATTATGGTGATATTTGAGGAAGGGATGACTCTTGAGGAGTTACAAGCGGGGGCACTGGTTTTAATTAATAAACCACGTGAATGGTCATCATTTGATGTTGTTAAAAAAGTAAGATACCTCCTAAAGAAAAACCTGAACGCCAAAAAGATTAAAGTTGGACATGGTGGTACGCTGGATCCATTAGCCGATGGTCTCATGCTTATTGGTGTTGGGAAAGCCACCAAGCAGCTTTTTACATTACAAGATCAGAGTAAAGAATATATAGCTAAATTCACCCTGGGAGCGACGACTATCTCTTATGATCTGGAAACAGAAGTAGAAAATCATAAAGATATTAGCGGCATAACAATCGAAGCGATTAACAAAGCGCTGGCAACGTTCCTCGAAGAAAGCGAACAAGTTCCGCCACTTTTCTCTGCAAAAAGAGTAGATGGTGTTAGAGCATACGAAATGGCTCGTGAAGGTTCCGATCATGAATTAAAACCTGTACCGGTTACCATTCATGAAATTGAACTAATGGATCATAATTTACCAGAAATTAGCGTTCGTATTAAATGTTCCAAAGGAACTTATATACGCACCATTGCTAATGATCTGGGAAAAAAACTTGAATGCGGCGCGTATATGTCCGGGCTCACCCGAACAAAGTCAGGCACTTATGAGTTAGGTGATGCACTCGGATTAAAAGAATTTGAAGAAAAAGTAATATTACATAAAGTTTAACATTGAAAACCTCATACCAATATGAAGTTATCACAATTTAAGTACAATCTACCTGAGAACCTTATTTCGCTTTATCCATCGGATAACAGAGACGAATCGAGATTGATGGTAGTGAATCGCCAAACAGGCGACATTGAGCACAAAATTTTCAAAGACGCCATCGATTATTTTGGCGAAGATGATATTATGGTGTTCAATAATACAAAAGTTTTTCCTGCTCGTTTGTACGGCAATAAAGAGAAAACAGGTGCAAAGATCGAAGTGTTTTTGCTCAGAGAGTTAAATACAGAACAACGCCTTTGGGATGTTCTTGTTGACCCTGCACGTAAAATTAGAATAGGAAATAAACTCTATTTTGGTAAAGATGAGTCTTTAGTTGCCGAAGTAATCGACAACACCACTTCAAGAGGAAGAACATTGCGATTCCTTTATGATGGACCATATGAAGAATTCAAGAAAACCTTATTCGACCTTGGAGAAACACCACTTCCAAAATTCATTAATCGTCCGGTTGTACCTGAAGACAGAGACCGCTACCAGACCATTTATGCCAAGCACGAAGGAGCTGTAGCAGCACCAACTGCAGGAATGCATTTTAGTCGTGAGCTAATGAAACGTTTAGAGATTAAGGGTGTTGACTTTGCTGAAATTACACTCCACGTTGGTTTGGGTAATTTTAGAAGTGTTGATGTTGAAGATCTTACAAAACACAAAATGGACTCTGAGCAGATCTTTATTTCAGATAAGGCTGTTGAAATGGTAAACAACGCCAAAATGAACAAGCAAAATGTATGTGCCGTTGGAACAACCGTACTACGTACACTGGAAAGTTCAGTATCTACAACCGGCATGCTTAAGCCTTTCGAAGGATGGACCAACAAGTTTATCTTTCCACCATATCAGGTAAAAGTACCTAACCGAATGATCACTAATTTCCACCTGCCATTAACCACATTATTAATGATGGTTTCTGCGTTCTCTGGTTACGACCTACTTTTTAAAGCGTACAAAGAAGCTATTAAAGAGAAGTATCGTTTTGGAACATACGGCGATGCCATGTTGATTTTATAACAGAAGTTATTAGATATATTTTAAAGGAGACATCAATTGATGTCTCCTTTTTTATTGCCTGTTTTTGCAGTATTCAATCAATTTTCTTACTGACCAACTTCGCATGTAGACTAGCCCAACATCGGGGGGGGCACTCCTGACGCAGCAACGCGAAGATCAGGAATCTTATAATTTCAATACAAGCCATTCCTGGAACGTCTATTTAAACTTTAACGAAAAACCCCGGCTCTGTAAATTTATCAGGTCGGAGGCCTCAGATCACTGCGACATAGCTAGGACGCTATGCCGAACGGTGGATCTGGAAATCAAACACCTTGATCTATTTTGCTGTTTTGTTTCTCGCATTAAATACAAACCCAAATGCTAACTTTCACATGATTTATTTAAACTGCCCTTTCAGGGCGAAAATCAGTTTTGGATTATTAACCCAAGGCGATACCACCGGGCTGAATTGAGCTGTCCTTTCAGGACGCCACAAAAATATTTTCAATTGTTGCTTCGTGGCATCCGTGCCACCGATGGTTCAATTAATCAGCTGCGAGATTAATAACCTTGACACAATTAATTAAGATAGCGGTGGCAAGGCTTGTTGAGATTTAAGAATAATCTTGTTTAGCCTAAGGTGGGTTTGAGCAATCCTAACGTTCATTCCTGACGCAGCAACGCGGAGATCAGGAATCTTATAATTTCAATACAAGCCATTCCTGAATGTATATTTAAACTTTAACGAAAAACCCCGGCTCTGTGAATTTATCAGGCCGGTGGCCTCAGATCACTGCGACATAGCTAGGACGCTATGCCGAACGGTGGATCTGGAAATCAAACACCTTGATCTATTTTGCTGTTTTGTTTCTCGCATTAAATACAAACCCAAATGCTAACTTT
>JBFHES010000073.1:0-17378 GCA_041584015.1 Bacteroidales bacterium | reverse complement strand
GAAGCGAACAGAACCGTAAAAGACAACTATGGTATTCAGGCGATTCCAGGGTTTATATTATTTAAAGATGGTAAAGAAGTTTGGAGGCACACTGGAATGATAACAAAAGAAGAGCTTAAAGTAATAATCAAGAAGCATATTTAGTTGGTCTTTAACTTCCGAAGTTTTCAGTCAATTGTAAAGTGTCGAGTCCTGTGGCCCCACCTTGACGAAGCTTAAACCTCACCGAGCTGGGGTTTAAAATTACTTATTGCGGTCAGAGACCGCTATTCAACCAACGAAGTTTGGAAATTTCGCTGAGCAGGGCTTTCCGAAGGGATAGTTTTGAGGTCTTGTTGTCTCACGATTGTATTGTGTGGCTATTGATTTATTACCGCGCGATTCAATTGCGCGGTAGCGAGTTTGTTTAGTTATGACTTATGGTAAAGCTAAGATATTTTTGTAGTAAGATAACACATAAAAAAATCCCGACCTCACGGCCGGGATCATTTATCCTTATAGAATGGGTAACTCTATAAATTATGTTTCTTACAGAAGTCGGTTAATAAACCATCGAGGTTTGGCATGCCAATCTCTTGTAGATCGTAATATACACGTGTGTTAGGTTTCTTAATATTAACAATGCGGTTCAAGTCAATTGGTGTTCCGATAATAACAGAATCGCAATCGCAATTGTTAATAGTTGTTTCAAGGTCTTTTAGCTGCTCGGCGCTGTATCCCATTGCTGGTAATAAAGTACCAATGTTAGGATAAATCTTGTAAGTTTCGGCTAATTTACCAACTGCAAACGGACGTGCGTCAACCAATTCGGCAGCACCAAACTTTTGAGCGGCAATAATACCAGCACCTAATTTCATCTCACCGTGTGTAAGTGTTGGTCCGTCTTCAACAACCAATACTCGCTTACCGCGGATAATTTCAGGATCATCTACTTTAATCGGCGAAGCTCCATCAATAACAATGGCATTAGGGTTTACTTTAGCAATGCTTTCGCGTACCACCTGAATTCCTTCCGGAGAAGCTGAATCCATTTTATTAATAACGATAGCATCAGCAATACGCATGTTTACTTCGCCTGGATAATAAGCCAACTCGTGTCCCGGACGATGTGGGTCTGCTACAGTAATGGTAAGGTCGGGCTTGTAGAATGGGAAGTCGTTGTTTCCACCGTCCCAAAGAATAACGTCGCAACCATCCGGATCAACCTCAGCTGCGCGAACAATCGCTTCGTAATCAACACCCGCGTAAATTACGTTTCCGCGAACTACGTGTGGTTCATACTCTTCCATTTCTTCAACCGTACACTTGTGCTTTTCAAGGTCTGCCACCTCGGCAAAGCGCTGTACTTTCTGTGCATTTAAATCGCCGTATGGCATTGGGTGACGAATAGCTACCACCTTTAAACCTTTGGCCATTAAATACTCAATAACTTTACGTGATGTTTGTGATTTACCACAACCAGTACGTGTTGCCACAACAGATACAACAGGTTTAGTACTCTTAACCATTGTGTCTCCAGGGCCTAATAACATAAAGTTTGCTCCTGCCGCATTAACAATCGAGCTTACATTCATTACTCTTTCGTAAGGAACGTCGCTGTAAGAAAATACACAGTCGTCAACGTAATGTTCTTTAATCAACTTCACTAAATCTCCCTCATCAAAAATAGGTATACCTTGTGGATATAAGTCTCCTGCTAACTCTTTAGGATACTTTCTTCCATCAATATCAGGAATTTGAGCAGCTGTAAATGCTACAACATTATAATCTTCATTCCCTCTAAAATAAGTATTGAAATTATGGAAGTCCCTTCCGGCGGCTCCAATAATAATGACATTTTTTTTCGCCATAATTTTCTCCTTTTTATAAGTGATTTATGAATAATGTTAATGATCGCACACAAATATAGGATTTTAAGTAGTCGGATTGAAGATTGCCTGAAATCCGCTATATGTGTCGATTCTGGTTAAAGTCTCATTAAATCAGGAGTTTATAAAAATGATCAAAAAAAACGATCCATATGTTTAATATCATGTTCTATTTTAACATTTTTTAAATGATATTTGTTGGTTATGAATTTTCTTGCGCATCTGCACCTTTCCGGCAACAACGACGGTATTAAAATAGGAAACTTTATTGCCGATGCAGTAAAAGGAAAAGACCACATGAATTTCGAGCCCGAAATTCAAAAGGGAATCATCATCCATAGAGCCATTGATCATTTTACCGACGAGCATGAAATAGTTGGCAAAAGTAAAAAACTGCTACGGGCAGATTATGGCAAACATGCCGGAATTGTAATCGATATTTTCTACGATCACTTTTTATCAATCGATTGGAACCTGTATTCAAACGACAATCGCTCGGAGTTTATTAAAACAGCATACATCCTTATGATTAATAATTATCTGGTGTTGCCTGCCAAAGTGAAGCGATATCTTCCGTTTATGGTGGTCAATAACTGGATAGAGAAATACGAAAAAGCTGCAGGCATTGAGCGGGTTTTAACCGGTATGTCGACCAGAACTTCGCTGCCAGCAAAAACCGCCCGAGGTATGGAGTTATTTCATATGCACTTCGATGCTTTCAGAAATCACTTTAATGAGTTCTATCCGGAACTTATAAATCATGTTGCCGAAATAAGCGATAAGTATTAAATACGCTAACTTCTGGGTGCCCGGTTTGGGCCTACAGGTGATTGAAGTTTTTAAATATGTAACTGTGTATATATTTTGATAGTTAAGTGATTTTATCTAATTTTATCGCAGTAATTAGAAACTAATCTTAAAATATATTTAGAAATGCAGAGAATCACTGTAGTAGGCGCCGGTAATGTTGGAGCAACTTGTGCCAACGTAATTGCTCATAAAGAATTAGCTAAAGAAGTTGTGCTAATTGATATTAAGGAAGGAGTAGCAGAAGGTAAAGCACTCGATATCTGGCAAACATCTTCAATCAATCACTTTAACACTAAAGTGGTAGGTTATACCAACGATTATTTAAAAACCAAAGGGTCGGGAATCGTTGTAATTACTTCGGGTATTCCAAGAAAGCCGGGCATGTCGCGCGACGACTTGATTAAAACCAATGCCAGCATTGTAAAGGATGTTACTGAGAAAGTAATTAAATATTCTCCTGATGCCATTATTATTGTGGTGTCTAATCCATTGGATGTGATGACTTATGCTGCGCATGAAGCCAGCTCTAAGTCGAAAACTAAAGTATTCGGAATGGCTGGTATCCTCGATTCAGGTAGATACAAGGCCTTCCTTTCAACAGCTTTAGATATTTCGCCAAA
This sequence comes from Bacteroidales bacterium, assembly GCA_041584015.1. Lineage (GTDB taxonomy): Bacteria > Bacteroidota > Bacteroidia > Bacteroidales > M50B96 > JBFHES01. The sequence continues at coordinate 14,080 of JBFHES010000073.1, read as the reverse complement.
AGATATTCACGCTCTTCTTATGGGTGGTCATGGTGATACAATGGTGCCGCTTCCACGTTATACTTCGGTTGGTGGTATTCCGGTTACACAGTTACTAGACAAAGAGGTTATTGATAAAATTGTAGATCGTACACGAAAAGGTGGTGGCGAGTTAGTAAGCCTTATGGGAACTTCGGCCTGGTATGCTCCGGGTGCTGCAGCGGCTCAAATGGTTGAGGCCATTGTTGATGACCAACAACGTATATTCCCGGTTTGTGCACGCCTTGATGGTGAGTACGGATTAAAAGACGTGTTTATGGGAGTTCCTGTGAAATTAGGTAAAAACGGTATCGAGGAAATTATCGAAATTGAGATGAATAAAGATGAGAAGAAATTACTTGATGAGTCTGCAAAATCAGTACGATCGGTAATGGATTCGCTAGATCAAATGAAGCTGTTTTAACGAGCTTACAAGATACGACGAAAAAGGGTTGGTTTTCCAACCCTTTTTTTGTGCCCAAAAGAGCAGGAAAAAATATTATAATTAGCCTGTTTTAATGAGTTATAACAATTGAAAATGCGATATATTTAACTAATTTTGCGCAAATTAAACAAGGCTTCGGGGGAAATGAGCAATACGAAAAAAATTCAAACCGCATTAATCTCTGTTTTTTACAAAGATAATCTTGATAAAATCGCAAAAAAACTGCACGATTTAGGTGTGCAAATAATTTCAACAGGAGGTACTAAAACCTTCTTGCAAAATCTTGATATTCCTGTTCAGGATGTTGAAGAGTTAACAACTTATCCATCTATTTTGGGTGGACGGGTAAAAACACTACATCCAAAAGTATTTGGTGGTATCCTGGCTCGTAGAGAGAACGAAGGCGACTTGGGCCAAATGGAAGAGTACCAAATTCCATCCATCGATTTGGTAATTGTTGATTTATATCCTTTCGAGGAAACAGTTGCTTCAGGAGCAGCTGAGCAAGATATTATAGAGAAGATTGATATAGGTGGTATCTCGTTAATTCGTGCTGCTGCTAAAAATTATAAAGACGTACTGATTGTTTCATCACGTAATCAATACGATGAGTTGCATGAGCTTTTAGTGGCGAAGAATGGTGAGTCGGAAATTAGCGACAGAAAGCATTTTGCCGCCGAAGCATTTAATGTTTCATCACATTACGATACACACATTTTTAACTATTTTGCAACAGACGAAGATTATCGTTTTAAGCAAAGTATTGAGAATGTGAAGCAATTACGTTACGGTGAAAACCCACATCAAAAAGGATTTTTTGCCGGCAATATGGACGACTTATTTGAGCATGTGCACGGTAAGGAAATTTCATACAACAACCTGCTTGACATTGATGCAGCAGTTAATTTGATTGCAGAGTTTAAGGATACAACCTTTGCAATATTAAAGCACAACAATGCCTGTGGCCTGGCTTCACGAGAAAAGTTGGTTGATGCCTATTTGGCCGCATTGGCTGGTGATCCAATTTCTGCATTTGGAGGTATTTTGATTACCAATCGCGAAATTGATATGGACACGGCAGTTGAGGTGAATAAGCTCTTCTGTGAAGTTGTTATTGCACCAAGTTATGCAGAAGGTACGTTGGAGATTCTAAAGCAAAAGAAGAATCGAATTATTTTGATTCAGAAGGAAACCAAACTACCAACAAAAACTTATCGATCACTTTTAAACGGTGCGGTTATTCAGGATAAAGACCTAAAAGTTGAAACGAAAGATGATTTCACATTGGCAACAGAATTAGCTCCATCTCAACAAGAAGTTGACGACTTGCTTTTTGCAAATGTGTTGGTAAAACATACAAAGTCGAACACCATTGTGCTTGCAAAAAACAAACAATTGATTGCAAGTGGAGTTGGTCAAACATCGCGTGTTGATGCACTAAAGCAAGCCATTGTTAAAGCCAAGAGTTTTGAGTTCGACCTGGAAGGTGCTGTAATGGCATCTGATGCATTTTTTCCATTTGCCGACTGTGTTGAGATTGCAAATGAGGAAGGAATAAAGGCTGTTGTTCAGCCGGGAGGTTCAGTTCGCGATAAGGACTCAGTTGAGTTCTGTAACGGTGCTGGCATGTCGATGGTATTTACAGGTACTCGACATTTTAAACATTAGAATAGTAATTACTTCAGAATATATAAATGGGGCTGTTTAGTTTTTTAAATCAGGAAGTTGCCATCGACTTGGGCACAGCCAACACGCTTATCATTCATAATGACAAGATTGTTGTTGACGAGCCTTCTATCGTAGCAATTGACCGCAGAACTGGCAAATTAATTGCCATAGGCGAGAAAGCTCGTCAGATGCACGGGAAAACCCACGAAAACATTAAGACAATTAGACCACTGCGAGATGGTGTAATTGCGGATTTTGCCGCAGCAGAACAGATGATTAAAGGCATGATAAAAATGATTTATCATCGAAATAGAATGTTTAACCCCAATTTGAAGATGGTTATTTGCACACCTTCAGGTAGTACTGAGGTGGAACGAAGAGCGGTTTACGATTCTGCCGAGCATAGCGGCGGACGCGAGGTTTACATGATTGATGAGCCAATGGCAGCATCACTTGGTATTGGTGTTGATGTTGAAGCACCGGAAGGAAACATGGTGGTTGACATCGGCGGTGGAACTACCGAGATTGCCGTTATATCCCTGGGTGGTATTGTTTGTCATAAATCAATTCGTATTGCCGGCGACGACCTTACAGCTGATATTCAGGAATACATGCGTCATCAGCACAATATTAAAATTGGTGAACGAACAGCTGAGGATATTAAGATTAATGTTGGTGCAGCTTTACCAGATTTGGAAGAGCCGCCTGAAGACTTCATTGTTCGTGGTCCACACCAAATGACTGCTTTACCAATTGAGATTCCGGTATCTTATCAGGAAATAGCCCATTGCCTTGATAAGTCGATCTCTAAAATTGAAACAGCAATTTTGAATGTATTGGAAGAAACACCACCTGAATTGTATTCTGACGTATATCGTAAGGGAGTGTTTTTAGCAGGTGGCGGTGCCTTGCTTAAAGGTTTGGCTAAACGCTTAACTGATAAAACAAATATTTCATTCCATGTTGCGGATGATCCATTGAGAGCAGTTGCCAGAGGAACCGGAATTGCACTTAAAAATTCAGATAAATTCACCTTCCTAATCAGACGATAGAAAGGGTCTAAAATATTGATAAGGTTGGATGATCCGTTTCATGTGAGTTCAACCTTATCTTTTTGTTTTTTTTGACAGTATCTATTGCTGTCTATTCATGTTACGATTGGAATAAGAAATTGAGATCACTATTACGATTCATACAGAAGTATTACTTTTTCCTGCTTTTTCTGGTATTGCAGGTAATTGCCTTATCCCTGTTTCTTAACAATCATGCCTATCAACGTTCAAAAATGGTGAATTCATCAAACGTTGTGGTGGGTACTGTTTACAATGCTTTTCACTCAATTACTCAATACCTGTCGCTTAAGCAAGCCAATGATGAATTGGTAAAAGAGAATCTTGATTTTCATAACGAGTTGTTGTATGAAGATATCTTTTCAACCATCGACCAGTCTTCCACTATACCTGAGAATAAGTACAATTACCAGGCTGCACGTGTAATCAAGAATTCAGTAAACAAGAAGAATAACACGCTTACCTTGAATATTGGCACCAAGGCCGGAATCGCTCCAGAAATGGCGGTTGTAAGTCCTATGGGGGTGGTTGGGATTACCCGTTACGTTTCGGCAAATTTTACAACAGCAATCTCGGTGCTCAGCAATAAATACAGTTTAAGTGCCAAACTAAAGCGTAATAATTATTTTGGGTCTTTGGTTTGGGAAGGCGATGATTACAGAGTGGCCTATTTGAATGAAATACCTGGTCATGTTGATTTGCATGTTGGAGACACTTTAGTAACCAGTGGCTACTCAGTGATATTTCCGGAAGGAATTATGATAGGAACCATTAATGAATTCACCATTGTACCTGGTGATCATTTTTATGATATAAAGGTTGACTTAGCTGTTGATTATAAAAAACTTGATCATGTGTATGTGATTGAAAATATAGGAAGAGAAGAACAGGTTGAACTCGAAAATCAATTAGCAGATGATTAATATTCTTGGGCGAAACATATTGAGGTTCCTTTTTCTTGTGTTATTGCAGGTTTTAATCTTGAATAATATTTATTTATTCGACGAGATTAATCCTTACTTCTATGTGCTGTTTATTTTGCTTTTACCTTTTGAAACCCCCAAGTGGGCAATTCTTATGTTATCCTTCTTGTTAGGACTGACGATCGATATTTATTCTGATTCGTTAGGACTGCATACGTCTGCAACGGTGCTACTTGCTTTTGTAAGGCAATCTGTTTTGCGCGTGTTTGCTCCAAGAGATGGTTACGAAACAGGTACCTTCCCGCGAGCCTACTATTTTGGTTTTTGGTGGTTTGCAAAATATGCGTTTATCCTTATTCTCTTACATCACTTTGTACTCTATTTTCTTGAAGCATATAGTTTCATCAACTTCTTTCATACTTTCAAGCAAGTTATCATCGGAACATTGTTCACTTCTCTATTGGCAGTTATGAGTCAGTTATTCATGTATAGGAAGTAGGCACATGAAACAGTATGAAAATCGCAAATACACCGTTTCAGCCATAATTATTGTGGTTGCTGTGGTGTTCATAGTTAAGCTCTTTTTTATTCAGGTGCTTGATACTAAATACAAGGTATCTGCTGAGAATAATTCACAGCGCCACATGACTGAATATCCTGCGCGCGGATTGATTTATGACCGCAATGGGGAGCTTATGGTATATAATCAAGCGGCCTACGACCTGATGCTAATTCCTCGCGAAATGGCGGCATTCGATACACTTGATCTTTGCAATATTCTTGAGATATCAAAGCAGGAGTTGAAGGGCAGTATTAAAAAAGCAAAGCAATACAGTTGGTACAAACCATCTATTTTTCTTAAGCAGCTATCGGGAATTACCTATGCCGTATTGCAGGAGAAATTATTTAAGTTTCCGGGTTTCTTTGTTCAAACCCGAACGCTAAGATATTACCCCAATCATGTTGCTGCTAATGTGCTTGGGTATGTTGGTGAGGTAGATGAACGTTTAACGGCTAAAGACTCATACTACAAGGGAGGTGACTATACAGGAATTAGTGGAATTGAGAAAACGTACGAGAAACAGCTCCGTGGTAAAAAGGGAGTTACAATCTATTTGGTTGATGTGCATAACCGGATTAAGGGAAGTTTACAGAACGGGAGGTACGATACCTTAGCTGTAAGCGGAAGTGATATTACGACCACCATTGATGCGCAGTTGCAGGCCTACGGCGAGATGCTCATGCAAAATAAAATTGGAAGCATTGTGGCCATTGAGCCCGCTACCGGCGAAATCCTTAGTATGGTAACCAGCCCAACTTACGATCCTAACCTACTTGTGGGCAGAATCAGATCGCAGAATTATAGATTGCTCAGCAGAGATTCACTGAAACCTCTTTTTAATCGAGCACTAATGGCACAATATCCGCCGGGTTCTACTTTTAAAATGATTACTGGCTTGGTTGGCTTACAAGAAGGTGTATTGACAAAGTCGACAAAATATTCCTGTTCTGGACCATCTTCCGTTCCGCTTAAATGTTCACACAATCATATTTCTCCAATTGGTTTGTATGGTTCAATAGAGCAATCGTGTAATTCCTATTACTGGAAAGTGTTTAAGTCAATAATCGAAAAGCCTGATTTTGCATCTGCAAAGGAAGGCGTAAAAGTATGGCACGATCATGTGGTAAGTTTTGGATTTGGCAAGCGCATAGGTTTTGATTTGTTTAACGAGTTGCGCGGGAATATTCCGTCTGATGAATATTATAGTAAGTTGTACAAAGGCTGGGACGATTGGAAAGCCATTACGGTTAAATCATTGTCCATTGGTCAGGGCGAAATTTTAGCAACTCCCTTGCAACTCGCCAATCAATCGGCAACCATCGCCAACAGAGGTTTTTACTACAAGCCACATTTGGTAAAGAAAATTGGCGACGAGGAAGCACTGGGTGCTCTTGCCGAAAAAAATATGACTACCATAGATTCTGTTTATTTTCCATTAATGGTTGAGGCAATGGCTCAGGTATTCGAAGGAGAGCACGGAACCGCACGCTGGTATAAGTTGGACTCGATTCCAATGTGTGGCAAAACGGGAACAGCAGAAAACCCTCATGGCGATGATCACTCCATTTTTATTGCTTTTGCGCCAAAGGATAACCCAAAGATTGCCATATCTGTAGTAGTTGAGAACTCTGGCTTTGGTACTACATGGGCAGTACCTATTGCATCCTTAATGATTGAAAAATATTTAACAGGTACCATTCAAAAGAAACGTAAACACATTGAGGACAGAATGGTTAAAGGCAACTTAATTAAGAAAGATTGAATAGAAAAGTAAACATATTAGCAGAACTCGACTGGACAACCGTATTGATCTACCTGTTGCTGGTATTTCTGGGTTGGGTTAATATTTATGCTGCGGTTTATAGTCCGGATCATCAGGATATTTTTGATATTTCGCAGCGTTATGGAAAGCAATTATTATGGATTGGCTTTTCTGTGCTAATCATTATTGTCGTATTCCTGATAGATGTGCGTTTTTACAGTTTCTTTTCCTATCCGGTATTCATCACAATGATGCTCACCTTAATACTGGTTCTGATGTTTGGAACCGAGGTGAATGGCGCTCGTTCATGGTTTCAGGTAGGACCATTTAGAGTTCAACCGGCAGAGTTTGCAAAGTTTGCTACCTGTTTGGCTTTGGCTAAATACCTTGGAACACTAAATTTTAAAATACATCGTCTTCGCGCGCTAATAACCATTAGTGTAATATTATTGTTACCCGCTGCATTAATTCTTATGCAGAACGATACAGGTTCGGCCATCGTTTATTTTGCTTTTATTCTGGCACTCTATCGCGAAGGCTTATCCGGAAGCTTTTTATTAATCGGTTTATTGCTGGCTATTCTTTTTATTTTATCGCTGATGGTAAATCCGTTTATAGTTGCTGTTGGATTGATATTATTGGGTTTATTGCTGTATTATATTGAACGCCGGAACCTGAAAGAAGTGGGGTTGGCAATACTAATCCTTGCTATTGGAACCGGTATTGTTTGGGGAATTGAAACAGTTTTAAAACTCGAATGGAGCAATTTTAAAATACATTTCCTTGGGGCTGTTATCGCTTCGTTGGCCTTTTTCTTTTTTGCTTACCAGCGCAGGATTAGAGCTGCCTTTGTATTTACCATCGGTATTGTATTGGCCATAAGCTATGTTTCATCGGTCGATTATGTATTTAACAGTGTTCTGGAACAACATCAACAGATGCGTATTAAGGTTTTGTTGGGCATGATGACGGATCCTCATGGAGCAGGATATAATGTTAATCAATCAAAGATTGCAATCGGATCCGGGGGGCTAAGCGGAAAGGGTTTTCTGCAAGGTACACAAACTAAGTTTGATTTTGTACCAGAACAGGGTACCGATTTTATTTTCTGCACGGTGGGCGAGGAGTGGGGGTTCTTTGGAACCACAGTGGTTATTATCCTCTTCGTATTTCTGCTTCTGCGTTTAATCATTCTCGCCGAACGACAAAGAAGTAATTTCAATAGAATATATGGCTGGGGCGTCATCTCGGTAATTTTCTTTCACTTTGCAATAAATATTGGAATGACAATTGGCTTGGCTCCAGTGATTGGAATTCCATTGCCATTCTTTAGTTACGGAGGGTCATCTCTATGGGGATTTACCCTGCTGCTTTTTGTCTTTCTTAAACTTGACAGTACTCGTAAAGAATATTTGCAATAGAATTATACAAACTCAAAAAGACACGTATGCTTAAAATAGTTTTAGCAATACTGCTTTCTCTTCAAGGATTGTTTCTTTTCTCACAAGAAAAAGCGGTACCGCAATCATTTAAACATCTTTCGAAAGTTGAGCTAGATGTGAAGTACCCGGCTGCAGAATTTGAAAATCCAGCCGTTTATTTTGATAGCGAACACTCAGTTGTCATCAATAGAAGTGTCGATTCGACCAGTAAATTCTATGAGGACTATACCGAGTTAGTTGGTATGCATGAATTTGTTTTAACCCAGATTAATAAGGCGATTAAAGATGAGTACCATATATTATTCGATTATGGTTTGAGTGCCGATCCAAGCTTTTCGATTGCCAGAAAAATAGGTAACTCCTATAAATATATTGGAACAATAAGTGGTTTAACATTGTATGTTCCCGGTAATGGCAACTTATATTGCGCAGGACATACCAATAATTATTTTCACGAACGGAAGAAATACAAGTTAGTAGATGATAGTTTGATAATTGTGGAACAAGCCTTTAAATATGTTGGATTAAAGACTACGACCAAAGGTTTATTAAAACTTTATGCAGATAAGAATCAAACGAATCTGGTTGCAGCTCTTCCAATAGGTGCCGACATCGAGATACTTGTTAACGATGGAGATTATTACTTGATAAAGACATCGTTTGGATTAGTGGGCTGGTGGCAGTTTAATGGTTACAGAAGTGAGCTAATTGAAGAGATTTACTTTAAAGGAGACTAATGCATAAACAACTGGAAGGTGAATAGCTATTGCTATTCAAGGTAAATCCTGCTTTCAGCTATTGGTTTTGTGCAAAGAGGTAAGTCAGTATCAATCGGTCCGTCAATTCTATGGCCTTCTTAATCACAGCTCATTCAACATTCCCTTATCTATCGTAAAGTTTCGGCTAAATAATTAATTTTGCAGCAAAGATGATTCGATGAGAAAATGGACCTTGGCATATAAAATTACGCAGCTATACATGCATCTTTGGCAGCGTATCTATTATCGGGAAATAGTTGTCAATAAGCAGACAAAGATACCGTTTGGTAAACCCGTTATTTATGCGGCTAATCATCGTAACGCACTTATTGATGCATTGGCAATTAGCTGTACGGCTAATCATCAACCTTACTTTCTGGCACGAGCTGATATCTTTAAAAAGAAGTTTCAAGCCAAACTGCTCAGAATGGTGAAGATATTACCGGTTTATCGCATTCGCGATGGTGCTGATTCCCTTTCGAAAAATGATGAGGTTTTTAACAGTACCATTGATATCTTTAAAGTAAATGCAAGCCTAGGCATCTTTCCGGAAGCAAGCCATTCGGCAAAATTCAGAATGCGGAATTTGAAGAAAGGTGTGCCAAGAGTTGCATTCATTGCTGAAAGCAAGTCGGGCTTTAAGCTGGATTTACATGTAATTCCGGTTGGACTGAACTACAGTGAAATTAACAAATCCAATGCTGAAATGATTGTTCAGTTTGGCGAACCAATAAGAGTTGCAGATTATCAGGAAGCATTTTATGAAAATCCTGTTAAAGCACATAATTTGCTTCGCGACGAACTGCAAGCCAGAATACAAAAATTGATTTTACATGTTGATGATGATAAGGAATACGACTTTTTCAATGAGAGTCGCTGGGTCTTGCGTTCACATTATCAGAAGAAGCAACAGCTCAAACGTACTGCCTCCAATAATCTGAAAGCTGATCAGCAGATTGTTGATGCTTTGGAAGAAGCTGCAAATAAAAAACCGCAGCAGTTTGAACGGTTTAAGCAGAGCATGTCTGCTGCTTTAGCTACTTATCGCAAAGCTTCTCTTATGGCGGTTGATGTGAACTTGTATCATGAATGGAAGCAAACACCTTTTCTTAACATTTTGTATTTATTATTGTTGATTCCATTTGCGCTTGTAGGAACAATCATTTTTGCCATTCCACAGCTGTTCTTAAGTGCTCAGGTAAAAAAGCGTGTGAAAGATATTTGCTTCGAATCTACCTTTTATTTTGCCGGTGGTTTTTTCCTGTTCTCTATTTGGTTGGCACTGGTTGCCATCGTAGGTTCCTTCTTTATTGATGTTCCATTTGCTGGATTGGTAATTTACTTGGGATCCATAGCTATCGCCTGGCCAACAATTAGGTGGTACGGTATGCTTCGCAAATTTGCGAGTTACCGAAAAACTAAAAATGTTGTTGGTAACGAGACTGAGCTGTTTAGAGAATTTGATGAACTTTGTTAGTCAATTATTCTAGTTCTTTATAAAAGGTCGAACAGCAATCTAACCGTCTGGATTTATAGAACATTAGTTTACAGAAACTAGAAATTAATTGGCGATGGTTATCATTAAATAACAATTTTGTTAAAATGGTTGTAGCAATTCTATAGAATTCTGAAAGCAAAAGGGGATCGGTCAAATCTAGGTGTCGTCTCCATTTTGGATAATGTGTGTCTTACTGTAACTCAGCGTCGATGTTATCAGGTTCAACAAACGAAGGTTCCAGCAACATACGATCAATAAACCCTTCGTACATCCAGTAAATGATTATGTCGGGTTTCTCCTGATCAACAATTTCCTTATTGAATTTGTACTTCCAGCTATCCCAAATTAGCAGCGTTTCGTCGAAATAGTACGGTAAAAAGGTTCTACCAATAACAGCATAAGAATCATGAAAAATAAGTGTTTTAATTTTCTGTTCTTGCGCAATGGAGGTGGTGTATCGTCTGCAGTATTCCCATTGGGAATAAGGAAAATCATCCGTTTTAATATGTTCAAACCCTTTGATGCTTGAAATGCTATCAGGGGGCATTGTTAGCTTAAACTCGGGTTCAGCGTATCCTTTGTTCTTACCAATCATCCACATAAGGTTTCCTCTGGTATGCGAAGTGGTGTCAATGTTAAAATCGTCTAATTGATAATTGGGTAATAAAGGAAAGTCGCTTCTTATTTTATTTGCCAAATCGGAAAAAGCAAAGAATGCTCCGAGTCTGTTCCAGTGTGTATCGAATTTTTGGTAAACCGTATGTTCATCTTTCTTTTCGAGCAAACTTTCACGACCATCAACATAAACAATGTCTTTATTATTCTCTAGCTCATCAATAAACAGATTGGTTCGCTCCATGGTTCTGTGTTGTAGAAAGTAAGGTAGCTTTTCAGGATGAATGGAGTACTTGCTCGGGCAAATAAGAAAATAGGTTTTTATGCCAAGGCTATCGAAATAAGCCAAACGATTTTTAAGTTCAATACCAATTTTACTTAACTGCTCATCGCTGAAAGTTTTTTTACCAACATAAATAGGGAGGTCTTTCTTCATCTCAAATAACCAGTTGTCTTCGCCTACAATCACCTTTCCGTTCATGTTCTTTTTCTTGAAAAGCTTCATGCCAACTTTCGACATTAACTCAATGTACTGACGGCGAAATGAGAAATGATCGTTGTAATAGGGTTCAAATTTAGCGGGAAAGTAATCCAATCGCTTGGGATTTAATTCTGGTTTTTCAGCTAAGGTTCTATTTTCTTTTGATGGTTTACTGTGCATGATTCCCATTTCATGTAAAGCAAAGGTTGCAATTACTATAAAAGCAAAAACAATAGATACGATGATATGTGCAATCTTTTTCATTAAAACCTAAAATAGATAAATGGATTATAACTGTTGTTTACCAAATACCCAGTTGATAGCAGAAGCACGACAAGCAGAAAGGTTAACTTCCATCCCAGTGAATTAATTTCGTATATCCAGGAAGGTAATTTGAATTTTGCATAGGCAGTTAACAGCTGTTTCTGGATCCATGGGTAAAGACCAAATGCACCAAATAAACCGATAATGGAGTAGGTAATTAGTTCGCTGTTTAACTTAAATATTAAGTCAACATCGGTAAGGTTAAAACCTGAGAAACTAAACAAAACTCCATAATACTGGTAGGCCTGCTCAAAGGACTCAGCTCTAAAAAGCACCCAGCTTAGCATGATCACTAACATTACATACATGTGCCGTAGCGGCTTCCAGGCTTTCTTTAATTTTTTTTCGAAGCCAAGTTTTTCAATGATCAGGAATAAACCATGAAATGCACCCCAGGCAACAAAATTCCAGGCGGCACCGTGCCAAAACCCACATAGTACGAAGGTGATGCCGGCTGCATACATGTAGATAAGTTTGTCGGCTTTTATTCCTGCATAAACATGTTGTTTTAATTTGCGGGAGAAAGAGTAGGCCAACGGTAGAAATAAATATTTCATGAACCACTGCGACAAGCTTATGTGCCAGCGCTGCCAGAATTCTCGAATGGATTTTGAAATGTAGGGCAGGTTAAAGTTCTCAGGGATTTCAAATCCGAACATTCGACTTAATCCAATGGCCATGTCTGAGTAGCCCGAAAAATCGTAGTAAATCTGTAATGTGTATGCTAAAATTCCAATCCAGGCTGTTATAAAGTTTAGATCGGCAGAAGGCATTCCGAAAATGTAATCGGCCAAGATAGCCATGTTGTTTGCAATAAGTACCTTCTTTCCTAATCCCAGTGTAAAGCGAATGGCTCCACGCGAAAATCGCTCAAAGTTTGTTTCTCTGTTATCAAGCTGTAATGCAATATCGTGGTAGCGTACAATGGGACCAGCTATCAGCTGTGGAAATAGAGAGATGTATAAGCCCAGTTTAACAAAACTCTTTTGTACTTTGGTTTCGTTGCGGTACACATCTATTAAATAAGACATGGCCTGGAATGTATAAAACGATATCCCGATAGGCAGTATGATCTTAGGTACAGGAATTGGCGGCACATCAACTAAATGCAAGGCATTGTTAATGCTCTCGGTAAAGAAACCTGCATACTTAAATACAGCTAAGAGTGCTAGGTTAACAAGTACTCCAATGGAAAGGAAAAGCTTGCGATTAGCATAGGCTGCAATGGCGCGACCAATTAGATAATTGAACCCGATTGATGCTACCAGGAGTAAAGAATAACTAGCACCACCCCAGGCAAAAAAGAGTATGCTGGAAATAAATAGAAAAATGTTTTTTAACTTTGGATGAATCAAGTAATACCCAATTAGCACGATTGGCAGAAACAGGTATATGAATATAAGTGAGCTAAAAACCATTTAATAAATATGTGTTTTTTTGAAGCGACCAAAGATAGAATTTTTGTTTGACCTTAAACGGCACTTGCTTGCAAGTTATTGCTAAAACTTTGGGGGCTGCACCACAGGGCATTGAATTAGTACTTTATCCTTCGGTAGCCAAAATCAAGAGCTAATTTCATAAACCCTATTACTTCCTCGTTAATATCATCCTTATGCATAATTCGCAGGTAATGCTGAAAGTATTTGCCGCCGGGCACTTCTCCAATTCTGTAGAAACACAAATTGTCAGTGTGTGCCTTATTAAAGGTAAACACAACATCAACAAAGTTTTTGCCCAAACGATGAATGTATCCAAAGCGAATGTCGGCTGCAAAGGCAATTCTCGTCTTAGCTGGATGTAGCACAAAATCACCAAGTTTTCGGTATTCAGCGAGAAAATGGTCATAGAGCGAGATGGTCTCAACCGATTTGCCCGCAAGAAAATCTTCGATCATACGCTCATTACACGAGTGCGGATGATTGTTCTTTACAAACTGCTGTTCACATTTCGGACAAGCCCACATAGCATACTTGTTTAGGTATTTCACAAATATAGTTGAAATGAAAGATATGGTTTTTAATAGCATCAATATCTGAAAGACTTTCATATCAAAGTCTTATTTTTACCGAAAATAATGGCTCTAAGATGAATTATAAGAAGCTGATTGATGGGATGCTTGATGAGTTGCAGCGCTTTGCCGATCCTAAAAGGCTTGAGAATGCCAAGCGCTTAATCACTACATCGCTGCAGCTAATAGGTGTGAATGCGCCTGATCAGAAAAAAATATTAAAAGGCGTGAAACATGAACTCGCCTTACTTTCTGAAAGGGAGAAAATCCAGCTGGCCATGGAGATGACTTCCATGCGAATTTTTGAACTTCAGTTAATGGCCTTCCAGATAATTGGAAAGAATAAAAAGGCACTGAAGGAGATTAATATAAACGATCTGGAGGTGCTTGCAATCAACATGGATAATTGGGCATCAGTTGATACCCTGGGCGTTTATGTCATCGGCTATGCCTGGGAGATGGGTGTGGTGCAGGATGCTTTTATCCAGCAATTGTTGGATTCGCCG
>JBFHES010000072.1:0-17400 GCA_041584015.1 Bacteroidales bacterium | reverse complement strand
TAATTCTTTAGCCATGTTAACCAGCATTGCCGATCCGCTGGCGTTGTCGTTTGCTCCGGGAAAATAAGTAGCTTTTCCCATGCGGCCTAAATGATCGTAATGCGCCGTAAATACAATACTTGTATCTACCTTGCCTGGCAGATGACCAATTACATTTTGAGTTTGATACTTCTTCTCGAATTTTGCTTTTATGCGAAGATTTATCGTTTTGTTCTCTACCGTTATAGCTCCTCGTTTAACTAAGATACTTGGGAATTTCTTTTTTATTGTGGATGGTCTGTAGGTTAAATTTCCGTCTACCACTTGTATAACCGCCTTTGCTCGGGTTGGTTTTTCTTCAATGATAAACTTGATGAGCTCCAGTACAAATTCATTATGAATACCTACGGTATCAATTATCAGTATATAGTCACTCAAGTCATTCCCAAGCATGTTTTCGAGTGCCTGCTCATGTTCAACAACCTTTTTGTTAATCCATGCAAGCTTGTAACTTCCCCTGCAACGTGGAGATGATGCAGTAACCAGAAAATCGACGCCGGGTATAAGAGCTTTACCGTCTACCTTTAGTTCCAGTTTGCCCGGATGGGTATTAGCTGACATGGTATATGGCTGAAACCAAGATTCGCCATACATGCTTAGGCCTGCCTTTTCTGCTTCAAGAGCCAGATAATTTGCTGCTATTTTATCTCCTTCAAATTCATAGCCGCGACCGTGCATTTCCGGAGATGCAAGCTTGCTGATGATATCTCGTACATAGGCGGTGTCCTGACCTTGAACATTGAGAATGAATAATGAGCATAGAAATAACAGACTGAGTGTACGCATAGCTGTATGTTTATTGAAATTTTCGACTAATAATGCTAAGGAATTTTTGAACCACTTTATTATCGCCATTCCAATTATGTTTCTCCTGAATAAAGTTCAAGGCATTATTCAAGTCTGAAAGTTTATTAATTTCTTCAACAGTTTCGGCATAATCATCTGCATTGCCATTAAAGAGCTCTCTTGTAAACCAGATGCGATCATTTAATGGTATTGCCTTTTTTATATCGTTGATGGGCTTCGACTTAAAACGTGTAACGATGTCTTTGTTAAAGTTATTTTGTGCAATCACATCGTGCAATGACTTTTTATTACTTCCAAGCTCGTCGCCAATGGTTTTCTTTGCAAGTTTTTTTTCTTTGGCCTTTGGTTTAGCAGGAGTCTCTATTTCGGTACGATTCTCTTTAACTTGTATATTCTTTCGAGCTTGTTTTACTTCAACTGCTTCGATTGTTTTAGGTTCTTCAACTTCTTCAGCCTCTTTTACAATCTCCGAAGTTGCTTCAGCCTTGGCAATTGCTGGTTCAAGTACTTGGGAATCTGCTTTCTTAACTTCTGCTTGTATAGTAGTTTCTTCTATAGTTTCTACCTCTGGTTTAAGCTCAGTTGTTATAATCGTATTGGAAACCGTTTCAACTTCTGAAGGAGTTTCTTCGTTTGCAGCCTTTTGTGCTTCATGCTCAGCGATCAGTTCCTTTAGTTCATCACTCATAAAGCTTTCTTCTGGCGCTTCCTCCGTTATGGATTTACTACTATCTGTGATAACCGTGTCCTGCAGCAGCTGTAGCTCATCGTGTAAGTTCTGAACCTTTGATAAACACAGGTTTATTTCAATGGGATGAATCGTGTCTTCGTTTTTAAAAGCTTTGGTAATAATGCTTATATCTTCTATTTCCTGCAGTATGAGGGTAATTATATCTTTCTTGTTCATTGAATGTTATTTATGGCGCGTAAAAGTATAAAACTTTTGGTTTATGTCTATATCAGAATGATGCGGAATAAAGGTTTGATTATTTATGTTCCATAGCTAGAATAGTGGGTATAAAAAAAGTCCTAAGATAATTCTCAGGACTTTAAAGGTAGTATTTGTTAGACTTTCTAGTATTTCCTAATCAGGGTAACATTACCCATTTTCTTGCAGGAATTACCATACTTGTCGGTAGTAATTATCTTCCATACATAAACACCCTGTTTCGCCATATTCCCGGTGTTAATTGTTCCGTCCCATTTGTGACCAATGTCGCCCGTCTCAAATACTACGGATCCTTCTCTGGAGTATATTTGGAAATTATATTCCATATCAATTAGTTCATCAACTCTTGGTCCGAAATAGTCGTTGTCGCCATCTCCGTCTGGAGTGAAAGCATTTGCCATGAAAATAGGATGCTCTACAATTACTTCAAGTACTTGCTTGGCGGTATCAATACATCCATATTCGTTCTCGGCAATACAGCTCACAGGGTACACACCATTTTTAATAAAACGATATTCAATCATACTTTGGTTCTCAAAGGTAAGATCTACTAATAGCCATGAGTATTTTTTATAGCCAATGTTGTCAACTGTGAACACATAGTTTTGCTCTTCTATAATGTACTTAAAACTTGCGTCCGGACCTTCGATAACTTCAATAGCTTGTGGTAAACTGTAAACCGACTCCAGATCAGATTTGAAATAGCTTACGGTTAAGCTTACATTATATTCGCCTGGGTTATTGAATGTGATAACTGGATTGGCTTGAGTTGACACGACTCCATTTCCAAAGTTCCATAAATAGAAGATGGAATCTGATTCTTCATTAGGCGTGAATTCAACTCTAAGCGGCTGACAACCGACTAACTGATCTACATTGAAACTAGCATCGGGATATACGATATTCGCAGCAGGCTGATCTTTTTCAAGAGGTAAAATTGTTTCTTTCTTTCTAATGCTTTGGTTATTATCGCTTACTAAATTTTTAGTAGAAGCTGTGTTTGTAGTTTCCTGCAGCTTAGGCACTGTTTCAAGCTTAGTGTTTTTTGTATTCTCTATAGGAGGAGTGGTGTTTGCAGGTTTCTTTGTTGCCTTTACAGGATGTGTGTGTTCAACAACTTCTGTTGATAAAGGTGTGCTTTCAGCAGGTGTAATGTCGCTTTGAGAAATAGCTGCTGCTTCAGACTTAGCAGAGATAGTTGTGTCCGTAATTCTATCGGAGCCAAAATATAAAATTGACGCAACAATTACAGCAACAAATACTGATGCAGCTGCGATTTTTCTGCCAATGGTTCCGAGGAATCCTTTTGGAAGGGCATCAAGTTTTTGTTCCATCACGGCCCAGTCTGCAGGCTCATAAGGAAACTCGAAACCATCTATCTTGCTCTTGATAGTTTCTTCAAACCCTTTGTTTATTTCGTTCTTGTTTGTCATCTAAGTAATTCAAATATAACTCTTTTAATCTTTGTTTGGCTTTTGCCAGGTTAGATTTTGATGTGCCAACACTAATTTCTAATTCTTCAGCAATATCTTTATGCGAATAGTCTTCAACAACAAATAAGTTGAAAACCGTTCTGTATGCCGGAGATAATTGCTGAATTAGTTTTACCAGCACTTCCGCCTGCGCTTTTAAAAAGATTTCGTCGTCGTTATCATCTTCTGCCAGTTTGTTCTTCATTATTTCTAAAGAACTGTCTCCTTCAAATGTAAGTAACTCTTTGCGCTTACGAATGTGATCAATGGCGTTGTTAACCATGATCCTTCTTATCCAACCCTCAAAAGAACCTGTGTTTTTAAAGCTTTTTAGCTTTTGGAAAACCTTTATAAAACCATCATGCAAAATATCCTTAGCTTCTTCGTTCGTACTAGCGTAACGATAGCAAACAACCAGCATCTTGCCATAGTAAGTCTGGTATAAAAACTGTTGACTTTTTCTGTCGCCTTTGATGCAATCTTGTATGAGCCTCTCAACGACGGCTTTGTTTGTCAAATCCATTTATGGCCTTTTCACTATGGTTCTAAGACGAGCTTGTAATAATTGGGTTGCCTGCTACAACTAGAAAGAATGAAAAATTTACAGCTGTCTTTAAATTTATTTATTCACTTAAGGTATTTATTTGTAAATGCCCCGTTTATTCAGCTTTCTCTGGTATTTTCGTGCATTCAGGTTATGCTCCGAAAGTTTGGATGCAAAATTATGATAACCTGAAAAATCTTCTCGTGCACACATATATATATAATTATGCTTTTCGAAATTAAGAACAGCATCTATTGAATTAATCGACGGAACGCATATTGGCCCTGGCGGTAATCCCGGATACTTATATGTATTATACCTGGAGTTTACTTTTTTATCTTTATTCAATATTCGCTTTTTGGCAAAGTTGCGCAGTGCATATTTTAGTGTTGGGTCCGCTTGTAGTGCAATACCACGGTTAATCCTATTCATATATAGACCGGCCACCTTTGGTTTTTCATCCGTTTTCAACGTTTCTTCCTGCACAATTGAGGCAAGTATTGATACCTCCTGCTGATTTAGTCCGGCAGCCTTGGCTTGCATTGATCGTGTATTATTCCAGAATTTGTTATACTCTTTGTGCATACGATCCATTAGCTGTTTAGCATTCATTCCCCAGTAAACTTTATAGGTATTGGGCACAAACATGGAAACGATGTTAAAGGTGTCGAATCCGTATAGGTTGGTTATGCTATCGTTGAACAGAGCTTCGCTCAACGCGCTTGAGTCGCACTGAATTTGTTTACATATAACACCTGCAAGTTCCTGTTTTGTCCGGATATTATTAAAGGTAAGGTTGACTTCAATTTGTTTTCCTGATCGAAGCTGATTGATGAGTTTGTTTAAGCTAATTGCATTTTTGATTTTGTATTTGCCAGGATGAATGTGTCGCTTTAAATTTTTTCTTTCGGCCAACCATAGAAAGGCTGCCGTATCCGATAATATCCCTTCCTTATCCAAAGCATCATACAAATCGGAGAATTCTGCATCTGATGGAATATATACATATGCATATTCTTTATCCTCCAAGTGCACATACGAACCCATAATTTGTCGGTATTTAGTATAGGCAAAAATTGCTGCTAGCATCACCAAACTAATTGCGACGTATATTAGTATCTTTTTTGTCTCTTTTTTCATTCGATTACTTAACTTGTTTCGGTAAGCTACCTATTTTCCCGCTTTTATCTGTTACTTGAAAATCAACCCAAAAATATCAATTTTATCTTTCATCTAAAAATGCATGCAGAGCTTTATAGGGCTGAGTATTCGTTTGACAGCTAAACAGCCGATCTAAGATTTTATTACCTTTACAGCATAAATTTAGGTACGTGTTTAAGATGAGGTTTATATATATATTATGCGGTGCACTTTTAGCCTTGCAATCGTGCAAACCTGCTGACTGTTTTTACAGCACCGGAGATATTCAGTCGGAGGAACGACTGTTTGAGGCTTTTCAAACACTTACAATAAACGATGTTTTTGAAATCAAGTACGTGCCGGATTCGGTAAATAAAATAATTGTTGAGGCTGGCGAGAATGTTATCCCAGGTATTGAGACCTCTATTGAGGAAGGGGTATTAACACTTTCCAATGAGAACAAATGTAATTGGTATAGAAGTCTAAAGGAGCGTCCGAAAATAACCATTCACGCAAGTGATGTGCAGTTGATATATTTGAATGGTGATTCTAACTTTGAAATGCTTGATACACTGATACAAAATAAATTCGAGTTTGAAATAACAGCGGGTGTCACGAACACTAACTTGCTTCTTAGGACCAATGAGTTTAAGTTCGGTTTTCATTCCGGTACTGGCGACGTGCGCATAGCAGGATCATCACAAACAAGTTATTTGTTTAATGCAGGTACAGGCTATCTTTGGGCTGCTGATTTTGAATCCAATGTTTTAAGTACAACTAATAATTCAACTGGCGATTCTTATGTCGCGGTTAACACTAAAATTGTGGCCAGGCTAAGGAGTCTAGGTAATATTTATTACACCGGATATCCTTCTGAGATTGTTGTAAGTGAGCAGCTCTCATCAGGTGAGCTGGTTGAAGCAAATTAACAGCAAACTTTTCTAAAGCAATATGCATTTAGCAATGAAAACAAAGAAACCCATTTCTCGAAAGTAGAAATGGGTTTCTTTGTTTTATTACCAAAATTCCGTTTGTCACGATGAATGGTAATCTATATGAATGTTTTTAACTTAACCTCTAATGCGTCGTGCAGAACGTTTCTTTTGCTTTTTCGAACGACCAATGTTTATACGCTGATAGCGATTCTTTCGAGTTACCAAATGAATACGAACTCCGGCATTTACAGTTGCCATAACACTGGTTTGGACAGCTAGCTCATGCTCTTTATATGGGTTAGTAGGTACAGATATTTTTCCCTCCAAAAACAGTGAGCTATATCGCATTGGGTATTTAAAACCAAAACCAAAGTCGAACAATAACTGATAGCGGTAATACTCAGAGCCATCTAGATAGTCAGAAGGATAATATAAAATAGGGTCGTAGTTCGAAAGATTATTCTGCTGATAATATAGAAAGTAGGATCCCCCTACAAATCCATAAATACCTTTGCCGCCAATAGGTTTTCCCCAAATAAAATAATTCATTTGCAGACTGGTATTAAAAGTAACTCCGGTTACGGAGTTGGTAATATTCTTGAATAATGGGAAATTTGAGCTCTGTGGATTCTTCTCATAAACCTGTGTACCAACAGCTGATATTACCGGAAAGTAATAACTGAAACCAAAGTCAAGTTGATATTTGTCGAAATCGAGACCACCTCGTAAATTAACACCAGGATGAACATTGTTGTCTGTAGAATTAAAGAAATAATAACTACTACCTCCTAAGCTCATGGTTAACTGAGCATTTGTATCCTTCCCCGAAGAAACAATTAAAAGTAAAGCAATTACAGGTGCTAATAAATATTTCATGTACATGCGAGTTTCAAATATTGTCGCTAAAATAATAAATTATCATTTTAAGTAGATAGGATTACTCTTAATTAATCAGTTTGTTTTAGGCATTGTGTTGTTCAACATGTTTCGCTTGTTAAAAAATATCAGAGAATCTGTTTTCAGCAAGGCATTTGATTATTTTTGCCAATATGAGATATTACTTGTTTGTCATACTTTTTCTTTTATTGAATCAAATAATTGCGCAAGAACAAAAGCCAATTTTTCAAAAAGCCTGGCTAACTCATCCGCAAGAGTATACAGATAAATTAGATGCTTGCTTTAAATACAATGAAATAGCAAAGTATGATAAGGAGGCTGTTAGTGGAAATGTCGTATTTCTGGCCAATGGTTACGCTAAATCCGAAATTATAAATACAGCCGACTGGCTGACTATTTCTCAAAAGCGGGAGATAACTAAAATAGAAATCATTTATACAAAGTATCCTTTTGATAAATCGGAATGGATAACTAATTATTATAGTTTGCTGGCGAACCGGATTACTGAAACATTGAAGTTGGATACTTCGCTGAATTCTGATAAGATAAAGTGGGAATTGGTATTGCAGACTTCGTGTGTTAATGAAAAGCAGGCTAAGGCAATGTTTCATGGTATAGCAATACATTACCGTGTATTTAAGCTAGAAACTCCTGTTAAGAAAGATACGAGAGCTGCGGATGTAGTTAAGAGAAAAGCTAAACTGGTAATCGATACATCGGCTGTAATTCATGAAACCAATTGGGACGACTATTATGAAACAGACCGTTTAAACAATCCGGAGATGAAGCCTAAAAAGGAGAAGAAAAAGCGACGGAAAGTAAAACAAAAATGCCCCGATTTTCAGGAAAAGCGTGGCATCTTCGGTAAACGAAAACGCTAAATTGCAAATATTAATCCGAAGCGTAAGGTTACCACAGAATTACGAATGTCATTGCTACCTTCTCGTGGATCAAGAATATCTTCGTTTATACCGATGAGCTCCTCAACGTCATTTT
This sequence comes from Bacteroidales bacterium, assembly GCA_041584015.1. GTDB lineage: Bacteria > Bacteroidota > Bacteroidia > Bacteroidales > M50B96 > JBFHES01. The sequence continues at coordinate 9,621 of JBFHES010000072.1, read as the reverse complement.
GCTCTTCAATTTCTCTTCCCACATAAATGTCACGCAAACCACGACTATATCTTAGGTTTAGATGTAAGCTTGTTGTTGGTCCCCAAACGCCATTAACTAGTGGAACAATGATACCCATACCGCCAATAACTCCAAAATCACTTTGGTAGGCAGCGCTTTTATCCCATTCAAAATTTTCAACCACAGTTCTTATTTTACCCGGTTCAAAAGGAGACGGCTCCTGAATTTTAAAGACTCCACTTTCTGTAACCTTCCTCATGCTACTAAAATATGGCCCTGCTTCAAGATACATTTTTATAACACGACCAAAATGAAGCTTGGTAATTAACGGAATTGTATGATAAGAGAATTTTAGATCGTTGTTAATTTCCGATTGCAACTGCAAACCTTGTTGCTTACGGTATAGGAATGCTGAATAATGCATGCCCTTTTTCTCAATATTATATTCCAACTGAAACGACCAATTGTCATTTGCTCTATATATTCCAACAAGCCCGAATGTTGGTAAGAAATTGAATTCGGTTTTTGGTATATATGTATCGCTAATAAAAAAACTGCTCTCCGGCAAATAGAGTTTAGAGTAGTTTGTTCCGCCATAAATGCCAATTGAAAATTTAGTGCTTACTGCTCTTCTGTTGGCTTCTGCTGGAGAATTTAATTGAATAATGCCATCGGCGTAGCTTGCAAATACAAAGCAAAATAGAAATATAGATAGGATAGCGAGTACCTTTGCGTTTTTCGTGGCCATTATAAATTTATTAAAATTAATAAGCAGCGACAATGTTAGTGAATTAATTGATTTTTATCAATATGCTGGAGTGCTTGAAAGCATACATAGAAAAAGAAATACTAACATCTCGGCTGTCAAATACAAGAATATTCACTGACTAGTTTTAATATTTACGAAAAGCACGCTCGCATTAAAATGCTACTAATTAGGTATATTGTAACTATTGATTTTTGGATTTATCTTTTAACTTTGTTCAGTAAACATAAAATAACCACCCATGAAAGCTTTAAAAATTATTTTAACGGCGCTGTTAATAATCATTCTATTACTAGCGGCCATTGCTTTTTTCTTGCCGTCGAGTGTGACAATTGAAAAACAGCAAGAAATTAAATCACCTGTTAATATTGTTTATTATCAGGTAGATAATCTTAAGAACTGGAGTAATTGGTCGCCATTCCAAGCAGATGATATGGTCAATAGTTTTGAAGGACCTAGCTACGGACCTGGTGCAATGCGCTTCTGGGAAAGTGCTGAAATGGGGTCTGGTAAAATGACAATCAAAGAAGATAACCCGTTTAATAGTGTTATTACTTCTGTTGAGATATTTGGGCAAGGAAGTGGCGAAGGAAACTGGACATTTGAGAAAACGGAAGATGGAACTATGGTTACATGGAGTTATACCATGTTGGATTTAAAATATCCTATTGGCCGACTGTTTGGCTTAATGGCCAATGGAATGATGTCGCCGATTTTTGAGAAAGGTCTTACTCAATTAAAGGATTATTGCGAAAGCTTACCTGATTTTAGCAACATAGAAGAAGTTGATTTAGAGATGCAAGCAATCGTATCATATACCGACTCGTGCACCATTAATACGATGGGCGAAAAAATGGGGCAGATGTACGGCATGTTAAGAGAATATATGGCTAAAGAAGCAATTGAGATGGCAGGCGCACCTATCGTAATTTATCATCAATGGAATCCGCAAGGAACAATTATTATGGAAGCTGGCTTGCCAGTTGCGGCTGTAGTGCCTGGAACGGAATCAATTGAATCATATGAGATTAAAGCCTGCAAGGCCATTAAAGGTGTTTTAATTGGCGATTACTCAGGTTTAGGAGATGTTCACAACGCAATAGATGCATATGCAAAAGCATGTGGGCATTCTGTAATAGCTGCTCCTTGGGAGCAATATTTAAGCGACCCAATGACGGAACCAGATACTGCCATGTGGTTGACAAACGTATACTATCCGATAAAGTATTAAACAATAAAATAATTGTAGGAAGTTGGTTATGGTTGCTCGCAGGAGTAAACCATAGCCAATTTTTTTTGGCGGCTGTTACTGATTATAACTGTGATATCTTCTTCAGCTGCTGATCAACGTATTTGTTCTTGGGCTTAATCTCCTTGGCCTTATTGTACATTAGCTTAGCCAGTTCGGTGTCATTCTGTTTCAATGCCTTATCGGCACGCTCAATGGCACTTTTAAATGCCGCTTCTTTCAATCGAAACTCCGGATCATAAAAGGCTTTAATTTCATCCAGTTGATCGGAAGGATAACTTGCCGTTGGTTTATAGGTGCGCGCCTTTTTGTAGAAATATCTTGCAGATGCTAACACTCCATTGTTATAATAACTATCTGCCATACGTATAGCTTCACGGTACTGTTCGTCGGTATCTCCCAATTCTAAATTGCTCTTTATATTTTGAATCTCCTCTAGTTTAATCACAGGAGCTGATTCTTCAGGCTTTAGTAATGCAGCTTTATCAAAATAGAACTCTGCAACCATGTATTCTTCGTTACTTAGCGCAGATAAACCGTAACGCATAGCTTTGTCAAAATCCTTATCTACCTCTCCACGTTTCATTAATCGAATTCCGTTTTCGGTATCTTTAATTCTAACTATAGGTAACATTTCATCAGGCTTTAGCGCATGGGCCTTTTTAAAATAGAATCTAGCTGCCGGAAATTCTTTGTCATCAAATAAGCCATCTCCCTTTTTTATGGCTGTGTTGTATTTCTCATCAATTGCATTGTATTTAATGCGGGCGCGCATTTTTTCAATTTCCTTTAGCTGATTCTTCGGGTACACTTCAAAGGGTCTAAAGCCCGAAGCACGTGTGTAGTAGAACTCCGCAATGGTTAATTCTTCTTTCTTAAGAGCCTTGTCGGCATTTTCAATGGCTGTTAAGTAAGGCCCGCTTTCATGAGCCGGACTAATCAATACCTTATACTTCTCATCCATGATCCAATCAATTTCTTTGATTCTATCATGTGGATAGGGATGACTGTCCTTTACCTCAATTGCTGCTTTATAGTAGGAGCGTGCATCCTCATAAATCTCATTGTCAAAAGAGTTATCTGCTTTTTTTATCAGGTCATCATATTGCTTGTTAACTGCAGCATTACTCGAAGCAAGTTCATCCCTGTTTCTCATGATCTCCTCAATTTTTGATATCATGTCACGTGGGTATTCTTCGCTAGGAATAATATCAAGTGCTTCTCTGAATGATTGCTTTGAGAAGGAATATTCTTCGCGTTTAAATTCTCTGTCTCCTTTCTTAACCAGCTTTTCATACTGCTGCCTTTGCAAGGCATTCTTTTGTGTTTTTTCCAGTTGATTTAAAATCTCATCAATCTTACTAATACGCATTTTTGGATGTTCTTTGTCCGGTAAAATTCGTAATGCAAATTCATAAGAATCTTTACTTTTTCGATATGTTTTTTCAGCAAATTCCTGATCTGCCTTTTTTATAATTTCGTCGTATTGCTTTTCCTTTCTAGCACGCTCTTCTTCATCCTGAGCCAGGTTCGCCAATATTTTATCGATTTCAAGAAGTTTGTTCTTCGGATATTTTTCCTCAGGCTTTAATTTAAGCGCTTTGTTGAAATGTGTTTTGGCTCCGTAATAATTTCTGTTTTCAAATTTTTCGTCAGCCGTATTAATTTCTTTTTGATAATTCTCATCTAACAATTGTTGCGCTCTGTCAGCCTCGGCCAGGCTTGAAAGGATTTTCTCTATTTCGCTAATTTTTGTTTTCGGGTAGCGTTCGTTTGGTTTATAGCTCAATGCTTGTTCAAAGGTGTTTTTCGATAAAGCATATTCCTTTTTTAGAAGTTGATTATCTGCTTTCTTTATTGCGGCATCATAGCGTGCATTTAACTCTTCGGCTGCTTTCTCCTGATCTAAGAGTTTTATTAGAATGAGGTCAATTTCTGCAATCCTGTCTTTCGGATAAATTTCATCAGGTTTATAAGTGAGTGCGTATACATAGGTCGCCTTTGATTCTTCAAAATTCTCTTTAGTGAAAAGTTGATCTGCTTTCGATATTGCCGAATTGTATTTATTATCTATCGCCGATTGTTCTGCTCTCAGCTTTGCTTGCTCCGCCAGAATTCTATCAATCTCTGTAATCTTATCAGTAGGGTAGGCTTCATTTGCTTTTAAGGATAAGGCTTGCTGAAAGTTGTTCTTTGATACAATATAATTATCCTCGGCAAATGCATTATCACCATTTGTGATTGCCGCTTGATAATCGCTTTCTAGTTTGGCTTTGTCTCTTTCAGCTTTGTTGAGTTGGGCAATTTTAGCGTCAATTTGTTTAATCCGGCTGGCTGGGTAAGTTTCTTTTGGTTTGTAAGAAAGTGCATCAGTATAGGCTGATTTTGCATTTACTAAGTCGGTTGTGTTATAGAAATTATCAGCCTTTGCAATGGCTGCATTGTAGTTTTTATCAATTTCTTCCTGATTCAATCGTTCAAGTTCTTGTTGGCGAATTAGCTCATCAATTTCATTAATTTTAGTTTGCGGATAGCTTTCATTTGGTTTAATGGTTAAGGCGTAGCTGTATCCGGCCTTTGCCTCGGGGTATGCTTTTTTTGCCAGCAACTCATCTGCCTTAGCGATTGATCCATTGTACCTGTCGTTAAGGGCATTTTGCTCAGCTATTAATTTCGCTTGCTCAGCTAGAATTTTATCAATTTCCACAATCCGGTTCTTTGGATGCGGCTCGGTTGGCTTTAGACTAAGGGCTTTTTCGTAGTTGGTTTTTGCAAATACATATTGTTCCGCGTTATATTGATTATCGCCCGCAGCAATTGCCGCAGCGTAATCTGCTTCAAGCTGTGCTTTTTCTCTTTCCGCTTGATCGAGTTGCGCAAGTAAATTGTCAATTTCACGAATTTTCTTTTGCGGATAGCTTTCAGCTGGTTTTAGATTTGTTGCCTGCTGGTACGATGATTTTGCTCCCAAATAATCTGATTTTGAGAGTAACCTGTCTCCATTCTCAATTGCAAGATTATAATCATTGTCTAGCTTTTCGCGAGAAGCTTTTTCGTTGGCTATTGATAATAGGATACCGTCAATTTCTGTTATTTTTTCTTGCGGATAGCTTTCGTTTGGCTTATAGCTTAATGCATCCTGATACTTAGCTTTCGATTCTTCATAATTACTTTTGCCAAATAGTTTGTCGCCAGCTGCAATCGCACGGGTGTAGGCTTCATTATTTGCTGCTTTTTGAACTCGATCGCTGGCTTGCTTTTCAAGTATGCCGTCTATTTCAGCTATTCTTTGATTTGGGTAATTTTCCGACGGTTTTATTTGACCTGCATGTGCATAGTCCTGTCTTGAGGCCTTATAATCCTGCTGATCAAATAATCGGTCGGCTCTGGCAATAAAGTCGTTATAAGCCGCATCTCTTTTAGCATCTTTATCCTTGTTCTTTTCCTTATTTGCCAGAATACCATTAATCTCGTTAATCTTATTCTTCGGATACTTCTCATCAGGTTTTATTACCAGTGCATCGGAATATTTTTGTTTGGCATCTGCATAAGCTTTTTTATCCAGGAACTTGTCGCCTTCCGCCAGCAGCTTCCTATATTTATTATCCTTCTCCTTAAATACAATTGTAGTTTCAATATCTTCTAATTTGTACCTGGGGTAGTTCTCGTTTGGTTTTACGTCAAGCGCTTTTTGGTACAGCTTTTTTGCATCTGCATATTTTTGCTGCTTATTTAGTTTGTCTGCATCTTTAATATACTGGTCGTAATCAATATCTTTTTGCGATAACTTCTGCTCTTTTTTGTGTTGCTCTTTTCTCCAGGTATCTATTTCAATTATTTTTTGTTTTGGATAAGCAGCCTGTGGTTGAAAAATTAGTGCTTGTTCATATGTGCTTCGTGCCTTTAAATGCTGATTGGCTGCTAACAATTTGTCGGCGTTAGCAACAGCTTTATCGTAGGATTTTTGTTTACCATCATCTTTGTCATTGCTTGCCAGGTTTTCAGCTTCCTTCTTATATCCTTGGTTTTCTTCGGAAAGGATACTAACCAAGTCTTCGTACTCATCATAGTCAAACTCAAAATGATCAATATTGGATTCATATTTAATAGTAAGTACCGGGACATCTAATCTGTAATAGTCGCCGTTGTCAAATTTTTTAAATTGTGTAAGATTGGTTTGAACCGGCGGGAAATCGTTGTTGTTAGCAAGAACATTATCCGGAACAATGGTATTTACTTCAAAGCTCTGATTTACGTAGCCTTCAGCTATTATTTCGAATTTATATTTGCTTTGAAAATCACATTCGTAGTCGAACTTCTGCTTTTTGCTAATATTTATGGTCTCTTCAAAAGCGCCATTTTTATATACAGCCAGCTCAACATTGGATAGTTTTCCAATATCTGCGCTTAGTTTACCATATACCCGAAATTTGGGAGCATCTTGTGCGGAGGCCATTGAGACAGCACAGAGTGTCAGTACTAAAAAGGTAAATAGCTTAACGAATTTATTTATGCGATGTTTTATCAACTAAAAAGTAAAATTTTGCAAATGTTCTAAACCTTTTTCAATTCCACAAATTAAAAGCTGAACGTATGGCATTTAATTAAATTGCATAAAAAAAGCCGCTGAATTTTAGTCAGCGGCTTTTTGCAAAATATTTTAAATGTTTATGCACTTTGCAGGTCATCAAATATGCGATACAAATCTGCCTTATTAAAGGGTTTGCTTACGTAATCGTTCATTCCTGCTTCAAAGCATATGTATTTATCTTCTGGCATTGCACTGGCAGTCATGGCCACAATTCTTATCGGATTAGGACTTTTATGCATCATCTCAAATTCCCTTATTCTTTTGGTGGCTTCTATGCCATCCATTACTGGCATTTGAAGATCCATAAATATAAGATCATACGTGTTTCCTTGGAATTTTTCGAGGGCAATTTGTCCGTTGTTTGCCAAATCAACCGTATGTCCCATCTTATTAATGTTGATGGTCGCTACCTTTTGGTTGATTATATTATCCTCCGCAAGCAAGACTCTGAGTGATTTGTTTGTGATTGAGCTTTCCATTATAGATTTAAATATGTACTGTTTTCCCACTTTCTTTACAAGCTTTTATACTGAGATACTTTAATAAGGTTTCAATAATGTCGCTATAATCTCCAATTTATTGAATCTTTATTAATATTGTTTTAAGTGGATGATTAATAGTTGGTTTAGTTGATCTTTTGTAAACACTGATATTGATTTGTTTTCTTGTTATGGAAATAAAAGGCTGGATGCATCCATAGTTTGATAAGATTATTAACCCAAAAATCTACAAATTATGAGAAAAATACTAATTAACCTTTTTGTATTGATGCTGCTCAGCTCAACTCAGTTAATGGCAACTGGTGTTATTAAGGGTGTTGTTTATGATGCGAAATCCAATGAGCCTATTCCATTTGCGAAAGTATCTTGTTGCAATGCTGCATCAGAATGCGCTATAATGCTAACAGATATAAATGGTGTGTTTGAGTTTACGGATGTTGCAGAAGGGAAATATAGCCTGTTGGCAGAGGCTGTTGGCTATGAAAATACTAAAATAGAGAACATCGAAGTTGCCGGAAAAGCGCTTATCTCAAAGACCATTAAGCTTAGGCACGAAGTCGCAATTATTAAAGAAATTATTGTTGTTGAAGATGATGCAGAAATGATTGACTGTGATATGCCAACACACATGTCGCTCGAAATGAATGGTACCCAGGTGCAAAAATCTAGTATGAGAAGTTATCTACCCCATACTAGGCAAGAGTCGTTTAATACCGAACAGTATGATCTCATTCACGAGAATGGATATTTATCGGTGCATGATCACCCTTTATCAACATTTTCTGTAGATGTTGACCGGGCGTCGTATGCGAATGTTCGACGATTCCTTAATAATAAGCAAATGCCTGCCAAGGATGCAGTGCGTATTGAGGAAATGATTAACTACTTTAATTATGCTTATGAACAGCCAAATGGAAGCGATCCTTTTTCAATAAATATGGAGATGAGTAAATGTCCTTGGAATAGCGAAAATGATTTACTGCTTATTGGCTTAAAAGGAAAAGAATTGACAGCCACAGAGGCTCCAGCAAGTAATTTGGTTTTTTTAATTGATGTTTCAGGATCAATGAATGCCTCAAATAAATTGCCATTACTTAAATCATCATTTAAAATATTAGTGGATAATTTAAGAGTACAAGATAAAGTGGCGATTGTTGTGTATGCAGGAGCGGCAGGTCTCGTGCTTAACTCTGTTGATGGAAACGATAAGGCAGCTATTTATCAAGCTTTGGATAAGCTAAGTTCGGGAGGATCAACGGCAGGCGGTGCAGGCATACGACTCGCCTACAATGTTGCGCAACAAAACTATATTCCAAATGGTAATAATCGTGTGATTTTAGCAACCGACGGAGATTTTAATATTGGCGAAAGCAGCGATGCAGCCATGGTTCGATTAATTGAAGAGAAGCGCGAGCTTGATATTTTTCTCACCGCACTTGGTTTTGGAATGGGAAATTACAAAGATGCTAAAATGGAAAAAATATCGAATGCAGGGAATGGAAACTATGCCTATATAGATAATGTGATGGAAGCCCGTAAAGTTTTTGGAACGGAATTGTTCGGGACATTATTTACAATTGCCAAAGATGTTAAATTTCAGATAGAGTTTAATCCTGCCCAGGTTAAAGCATATCGATTAATTGGTTATGAGAATCGCTTATTAAATAAGGAAGATTTTAATGATGACGCTAAAGATGCCGGAGACATAGGTGCCGGTCATACGGTTACAGCCCTCTATGAATTAGTTAAAGCCAATTCAAATATGGAGGTATCTGGTGTTGATAGGCTGGAATATCAATTAAGCAGAACTATTAAAAGCGATGACTTAATGACCGTAAAGCTGCGCTATAAACTGCCGGAAAGTGAAACCAGCAAACTAATTAGAAAGCATGTTACGCGCTCAGAAATATATACCGAGCTACCAAAGGAAAACTTTTTGTTTGCATCCTCGGTAGCAGGTTTTGGAATGCTATTGCGTGATTCTGAATATTCAGGTAACTTAAGCTATAAATCAATTCTTGCTATGTTAAAGCAAGCTAAAGGTGACGATGAATTTGGTTATCGTTCCGAGCTGATTAATTTAGTTAATACGGCTAATGCGTTAAACGCAAGATATTCTAATCTTGATTAATATATTCCAAGAAAAAAGCTGGAGGAGTCCATGCTTTTAAACTCCCTTAATACTCAGTGGTTCCGGTGTTACATCGGAACCATTTTTTTTCTTTAATTACTTGAGCGTGAAAGGGCTATTTGATGGGCTTAATTGATTGTTATCTGAAACATAACAAAACAATAAATCTTCCGTAACAACAAGCAAACAAATTCATTTGCGAACATGAATATTTTTAAAAGATTTAGTCTCAGAGTGCAATTTAATGCATTTGTACTATCACTGCTTACTTTGTTGTTTATCGGACTTAGTATCTTTGTTTATCAATATGCAAAAAGTTCTATATCAAAGCGTAATAGCCTAAGAGTTCAAGCTCAGATAGAAGACTTTGTTGATATGTTTGAT
>JBFHES010000071.1:0-17442 GCA_041584015.1 Bacteroidales bacterium | reverse complement strand
GGATGGAGTATTATTCCTTACCTGAGAACAAGTTCTGGTCAAACGGCAAATCAGTTATCATCCATAGGCAGCGCCATAGAAATTGTTAAGGACGATGGAGGTTTGGTATTTTGGCCGCAATACAGTGTTTTTGCATTACATCATCTGGGACCTGGTGAAGGATACCAGGTTAAGTTGAATCAAGCTGCTGTGTTAATTTATCCGCCCAACTAATTTTAGGTGTTATCACTGCATCTTTTCTATCTTTGATCTGTGAGCACAAATCAGAGGAAATCATACGTTTTTGGAATAACAGCTATTTTGTTTTGGTCAACCATTGCAACAGCATTTAAGTTGGCCTTGGCTGAGGTTGGTGTTTTTCAGTTAATGGCAGGTGCGAGTTTTGTAGCGCTATTTTGCCTGTTTGTAATACTGCTTTTTCAAAGACGGCTCTCCTTTTTTAAGCGCCTTACACGTAAACATATTTACAGTTCATTGTTGCTGGGCTTTTTAAATCCACTGCTTTATTATGCAATTTTACTAAAGGCTTATCAGCTGATTCCAGCTCAGGAAGCCATGGTGTTAAATTACATATGGCCCATCACACTAGTGCTTTTATCTATTCCACTGCTCAAGCAGAAAATTGGCTGGAAGAGCATTCTATGTATTTTCATTAGCTTTTTTGGAGTAATCGTAATTGCCACACAAGGGCAGCTATTGGGCTTTAGCTTTTCTAACTGGTATGGCGATTTGTTAGCTGTGATCAGCTCCATTGCATGGGCTTTGTTTTGGATTTTTAATGTGCGCGACGATCGGGATGAAACAGAGAAAATGTTTCTCAATTTTGTATTTGGTCTGGCATTCTCAATTATTGGATTGCTGCTGTTTGAAGAGTTTACTGTTCCATCATTAAAAGGAATTATGGCAATTATTTACATCGGGTTATTTGAGTTGGGTATTACATTTGTTTTGTGGCTCAAGGCGTTGAAATTTGCCGAGTCAACCGACAAAATTAGTCAGTTGGTTTTTATCTCACCATTTCTGTCACTCATCTTTATCAACTTAATTATTGGCGAGCAAATAGTTACTTCAACAATATACGGGCTGCTATTAATTATTTTAGGAATTGTTTTGCAACGAAGAGTTACCCGAATTAAACATTAAAACATTTATGGATAATTTGATGATCATTTCCCTTTAGTTTTTAATAAAAGTTTGCCCATGGCTATTAACTTTACACACGATTATATTGTTAACCATTTAGACTGCTGAATCATGAAACATATATTGATCATCCTATCTCTCTTTTTATTTCTGGCCTGCGAGTACGATAATTCGGCGTTAATGCCTAATATCACAGGAAAGGCGTTCGAGGTTGTTATAACCATGGAGGATGCACATTGGGACGGAAGTGCCGGCGATACAATTATTAAATACCTGGGAAGAGACATGATTGGTTTACCTCAAACGGAGCCAATTTTTGAACTGGTACAAATTCCACCAAAGGCATTTTCTGATATATTTAAAACACACAGAAATATTATGCGTGTAAATATTTCGCCCAATGCTAAAGAGGCAAAAGTATTTATCCGCAAAGATGTTTATGCAAAACCTCAATTGGTGGTTCAAATTGAAGCCAAGAACACAGAAGAGTTTATAGAGGTATTTTTAAAGAACAGAGTAGCCATTGAAAACAGCTTGTTGGTGAAAGAGCGTAATCGTAACATCGGTAATTACAAACGTTTCGAAAACATTGATATTGGTAACAAATTAAGAAATAATCACAACCTGGCTTTAGTTGTGCCACGAGGATTTACCTACGATATGGACACCAGTAATTTCATCTGGTTATCGCACGAAACAAGAAACGTGAGTCAGGGAATTTTTATTTATTACTATGATTATACTGATGCAAGTGCGTTTGATAAGGAAAATCTGATTTCAATGCGCGATACTTATTTAAGGAAATTTGTACATGGAACCAATGCTGGTACGTATATGTCAACCGAAAAACGGGTGCTTCCTGATTACCGCGAATTTGTAAAGAACAAAAACTACTATACCGAGCTAAAAGGTCTGTGGCGCCTTGAAGGTGATTTTATGGGTGGACCATTTGTAAGTTTATCAACCGTAGATACAACAAGAAATAGAGTGGTTACTGTTGAGGCCTATATTTATGCTCCCGAAGATGATAAGCGAAATTATTTACGTCAGGTTGAGGCAATCTTGCATACTTTAAAATTTATTAATCTGAAAGATGAAACCGCAGAAAAGTAACATCAATCTTGCTGAATTAAACAACGAGCTTGTAATAAGTCAGTACTATAAAAAGCAGGAATTTATTAAACAGACTGCCGCGCAAATTATCAAGGATTTTGCGGAGTTTGGATTAGAGATAACTTTCTCGGGAGATACTGAAAATGCCTACACAGAATTATTCGAGCAGTTGAATGCACACATGGAACGAATCCTTTCCGGACAGTTCAATATGCTTTTTAATATGCTTTACCGAATTGATTTAAGCGAGCAATCCATTATGAAGTCAGAAGCTATTCACCCGGATTATTCCAAGTCTGAAGTAATAAGTGATTTAATTATTCAGCGTGAATTAAAGAAAGTACTTACCCGCCATTATTTCAAAGAGCAAGGTAACACCGATCTGTAAATCCTTAATAATCGCTGTCTTCTTTCTTTACCAGTTCTTTGGTTGATAAGAGACCACATGCGGCATAAATGTCTTCGCCTCTGGAGCGACGTATGGTCGTGGTAATTCCTTTGGCATTTAAGGCATCTTTGAATAGTTCCATTGTTCCTTCTTCTGAAGCCTCAAGCGGTGTTCCGGGTATGGGATGAAACTTTATCAGGTTTACCCTGCACTTTATTCCATTAAGAACACGAGCCATTTCCTTCACATGCTTTTGGGTATCGTTGTAGCCTTTAAACATAATGTACTCAAACGAAATACGGCGTTGTCTGCCAAAGTCGAAAGACTTAATTTCATCCAATACATCATTTAAAGTATAGACATTCTGTATGGGCATCAATTCACGCCTTTCCTGATCGAAAGGAGTATGCAGGCTTACTGCCAAATGACAATTGCTTTTTGCCAGAAACTTTTTCATGGCCGGAACAATTCCAATTGTTGAAACTGTTATTCTTTTAGGGCTCATGGCAAAACCCCAATCAGCTGTTAATATTTCAAGGCTGTTAAGTACTTGCTGCAGGTTATCGAATGGTTCACCCATTCCCATGTAAACTACGTTTGTGAGTTTGTCGAATTCTGGTAAACTCTTAATTTGATTTACAATTTCACCGGCGCTTAAATTGGCCTGGAAGCCTTGTTTGCCAGTCATGCAAAAAAGGCAGCCCATTTTACAGCCAACCTGCGACGAAACGCAAAGTGTAGCTCTTGTATCTTCGGGGATGTAAGCAGCCTCAATAAAATTATTATTGGTGGTGGTATAGAGGTATTTTTTTGTTCCGTCAACCGACGCTTGCACTTTTGAATGTTGCGATAAACCAAGTTCAAAGTTTTCAAGTAGTTTGTTACGTGCAGCTTTCGAAAGATTGGTCATCTCCTCAATGGAAGTAATGTTTTTTTTATAAAGCCAATCTGCAATTTGCTTTGCGGTAAATCCTGGCAAGCCAAGCTCTTTTACAATTGCTTTTAATTCATCTAGTGTTTTCCCAAATAATTTTTCCATTGCCATTAAAAATATATTTCCGCCATAATTTGATTAAACGAGATGCCTTTTTCAATGAGTAAGTCGCGCACATCGACTACCATCTCCGCACTTCCACAAATGTAATATTTATGATCCTTTGGAAGTTTGTCCTGTTGTTTCAGATAAGCTGTAAGCCGGCCATTGTATGCGTCGCTTAATGTTTCTCCGCTTACACATTTCAGGTAGTGATCCATTTTGCAAAATTCCTCGTTAAAGTAAAAGGACTCGCCATAACGGCCACCATGTATGAGTTGCTTATTCTTGCTTAATCCGGATCGGAACATGGCACGGAACGGCGCAATGCCTGTTCCTGATGCAATCCAGTAAGCAGGTTCAGTTGAGCCTAAAAACTCGCCAAATGCGTCGGTTACAAATATTGAGTCGCCAGATTTTAGTAAGGCCAATTTAGGGCTTAAAATACCATCTGCCTTAATGTTAAATAGAATGTCAATATTCTCATCGTTAATACCACTGGCAATGCTGTATAGGCGCGGCTCAATATCTCTTGATGTTGTTACAGCAACAACTTGTCCGGCAGTAAAGGAACAGTGCCGTTTAAAGGAAATTACAAAAACATCGGTGGCAATTTCTTTAATTGAATTAACCGTGAGCGATTGCAGTTGCATTGCTGCTATTTTAGCACGAGGACCTGACATTAATAAAGATTGAAAATGGTTTTACTAAAGTACGTCATTCGATTGAAAGAATGCGATAATAGTTGATTTGTCTGCTTCCAGTTGATTTTTTAGGCTTGCAATATCTTCGAACTTCCTTTCGTCACGAATCTTCTTTTTTAATACGATTGTAACATGTTGCCCGTATATGTCTCCTTCAAAATCCAAAATATGGACTTCAATATTCTTTGTTTTAGTGGTTTCTTCAATGGTTGGGCGATAGCCAATATTGAGCATTCCAAAATAAGTGTCGCCGTTAAATTTAACCTCGACCGCATAAACCCCAATTCCAGGAGTTAGTTTATGGTCATCCTCTATTTGAATATTGGCTGTTGGAAAACCAATTGATCGACCAATGCGGTTGCCGCTAATTACGGTTCCAAAAATAAAATAGTCGTAACCTAAAATTTTGTTGGCGTCCAGCACCTTGCCCTGCTCAATAAGCTCGCGGGTAAGAGTTGAGCTAATTTCCACACCATCCTTATAGAATGCATCCAGTTTTTCAATTCCAAAATTGTACTGTTCAGCACATTTCCTTAAATCTTCGAGGGTACCTTTTCTGTCTTTTCCAAAGTGATGATTAAAACCTGCAATAAGGTAGCTGATGTTTAGTTTTTTCACCAGAAACTGCTCCGTGAATTCGCAGGCCGTTTGATTGGCAAACTCTTGTGTAAACCTTAAAACAACCACGTGCTGAATACCTGCATCTTCGAGGAGTTTTAACTTCTCCTCAAGTGTTGTTAGGTAAAACAGGTAACTTATATCTGGGTTAAGTACCAGGCGTGGGTGAGGCCAAAAAGTCACAACTACCGATTCGCCATTTGTTTGCAAAGCAATTTCGGATACACGTTTAAGCAGCATTCTGTGACCAAGGTGAATGCCATCGAACATGCCCATTGTTATCACAGGCTTGTGTACGTTAAATTCAGATATGTCGTGGTAAACTTTCAAGCTGTGCAAAAGTATAAAAATAGATTTAACTGCTCATAAGACATTTGCTATATTCACGTTTCTAAATTAGTTGCCAACTATTAAATCAACATTTGATTATTATGCTTATCAAATTGGACATGTATCTTGTTGTGTTTTGTTTTCAATTGCTTTTACTCGTTAGCTTTGCTTCTGAGGTGTTTTCGCAAGGCGAGTCTCCCATTTAAAATTGAAGGTGTTTATTGCGAGATTAGTGAACTTTAAAACAGCACTTCCATCTGTCAATATAAATAAAACATAAGTAGATGTCTTTAAGGTAGCCGCAATTGGAGGCTCCTTTCAAAGTCTATTCAAATCATAAAGTAGTATCTTAGCTGGTAAATTTTTATTTCGAATGAAAGCCAGATTATTACTTAAATCTCTAGGTCCGGGATTAATGTGGGCTGCAGCCGCAATAGGTGTTTCTCATTTAGTACAATCAACCAGAGCCGGCGCTGTTTATGGGTTTCAGCTGGTGTGGCTGGTTTTATTCATCAATTTATTTAAGTATCCATTCTTCGAGTTTGGACCACGCTATGCTGCTGCTACAGGTGAAACATTACTCGATGGATACCGCCGGTTGGGCAAATGGGCCGTATACCTATACGCCCTGTTAACCTTCGGAACAATGTTCGGCATTCAGTCGGCCATTACCATTGTAACGGCAGGTCTGTTTAGCCATGTATTTGGCGTATTCGATGTTTATGGCTGGGCAGCACTGCTCTTGTTTGTATCAATGATCATTATTATAATTGGTCGTTATTCATTGCTCGATAAATTAATAAAGTTCATCATCATTACACTAACCTTAGCCACCATTATTGCGGTTGTATCGGCATCATCAACGGGTTTTCATCCCGACCCGAATTTTATAAAATCCTTTAACTGGGAATACACCGATATAGTCTTTCTTATTGCCTTTGCTGGTTGGATGCCATCTGCTATTGATATATCGGTATGGCACTCTTTTTGGACCGTGGCGCGAAAAGAATCGACAGGATACTTGCCAAAATTGAAGGAAGCCTTATTTGATTTTAATGTGGGTTATATTGGTACAGCCTTTTTGTCTTTGGGATTTTTAGCACTGGGAGCCTTTGTAATGTACGGTTCTGGTAATGAGTTTTCGAGTGCAGCTGGCGCCTTTGCCGGACAACTTATAAATTTATATACATCGGCAATTGGCTCATGGGCTTACCTGTTAATTGCAATTGCTGCGTTAACCACAATGTTCTCAACCACCTTAACTTGTTTAGACGCTTATCCACGAGTATTAAGTCCACTTACAACCATGGTTGTTCCTAAATTGAAAACTAAAATTTCTTTAAATAGGATAAGTTATTTCTGGTTAGTTCTTGTGGCGGGGGTAGCTTTCATTATTATAAGATATTATGCTACAAGCATGAAAATGCTGGTTGATTTTGCTACCACAGTTTCGTTCTTAACTGCACCTGTTTTGGGTTATATGAACCTGAAAGTAGTAACAGCTAGTCACGTACCAGAAGAAAGCAAACCCAAACGCTGGTTGATTATACTCAGCTGGATTGGCTTAATTGTATTAAGCGGTTTTGGTGTGTATTATTTAATATGGCGCTTTTATCTTGCAGGCTTACACTAGTAATATATGTGGTTGTTGTTTCGATAGTTTGGCAAGTTCTTGTACCAATCGTTGTAAAGATTACCACTGCTATTTACCCAAGGAACGAATTTTAAATGACCCAATGCTATACTGTCTTTTTCGAAGGTGTGATTAAATCCTGAACCAACTTCAATCGCCCATGGAAAATTATCGACACTTAAATAGGTTTTATTTCCATTGCTATCATCATCAAAAGTGCCAAACAAACTAAGGTCGGCTAACTCCGTTGGTTGATTATTTGGCAGATGTATTTCGTGTCCACGTATCTTGTTTACAATCATAAATAGTTCAGGCATTCCATTCATGTAAATGTCTGTAGTTTTTTTATGAAGGTTGGTGTCCAGAGCAAGTTCTATAGTCATTTCTACCGGAGGATGAGTAGCTGTGCTTGTATTCACACCAATGGCGTTACTATTGAGTTTGGGCATGATGTTAAAGGCATTGTCGAAAATAATGACGGTTGCTTTGTTTTGTCCAAGTTCCAATCCATTTGAATGATTAATAAAACCTTCTTGCAAATTGTAACCGCTCACTGAATTTACCCAGTTGGGTAGTATGTTGTTAAATCTTACGCCAAGACCATTTTCGTAATTAGCACCATGAGCTTTTAACACAACTGTCAGTAGTATTTCTACCACATCGTTGTTAGCTTTTTCAATGGTTGCAAAGCGATAATCAACAACCATGTCGTTAAAATCATAGTCTCCTGTTTCTGGCCACAAATCTTCAAAAGCATAGGTGCCAAATCCATCAGCCGGAAAATTGGTTAAATAAGCCCGGTGCGGATCCAGAGGAAAATCATCTAGAACATCACTAACGCCATCCGCATCGCTATCTAGCAAGAGGTTGTTTGTAAG
Source organism: Bacteroidales bacterium (assembly GCA_041584015.1). GTDB lineage: Bacteria > Bacteroidota > Bacteroidia > Bacteroidales > M50B96 > JBFHES01. The sequence continues at coordinate 9,602 of JBFHES010000071.1, read as the reverse complement.
TGATGCAATTGAACTCATTCCGTTCAATTGGAAATATCCTTGGGCTGATCCGCCATTATAACTTGCCGTCAAATCAATTACAAAGCCAGTGCTGGCTTTCCAAATTTTCCAATTAATTAGCTCACCCATATCAAAGCCATCTTTTATACTGGTACTGGTATTGTTTCTCCAGGCATTTATGGTAATATTAGAGCCTTGCCATTCAGCATAACCGCCGCAAACCTGCGCTCCTGAATTCTCAAAGAAAGCACCTAAATAGTCGCCAGATTCAAGGGTAAATCCATTCGTAGTTGTTGTTTGCGATAACAGAAAGGAGTGTGTATTATTTGTCATTGTATAAGACCACGGGATAGGAGGGCTAATTGGAAGTGGACTGTTTGGGTCTAGACTTAAGCTTTCCAGATTGCTTGAGCTGTTTGTATTATAGGTTCCGTCGCCCGGCAGTAAATTGCTAAAGGTGGCAATAAGGTTGTAAATTTCACCAGTGGCTGCTTTCCATATTCTAAAATTCATTTGCTCGTTTTCTGCAAAGCCATCTTTAATACTTGAGTAATTGTCGTCGCCCCACGCAGACATAGCTGTGTTGCTCCCTTGCCAGGCTTTATACCCACCGCAAAGCATCACTCCGCCGTCGAGATAAAAGAGACCAATGTAATCGCCAACTTCCAAGCTAAAGTTGTTAATGCTCACATTAGTGGTAAATAATATGGTTTGGTTTATCCCTGTGTTGGTATAAGACCACGGCATGCTGGATACCGATTTATTTGTATTCGTTATGGATGGCAAGGAGTAGCGCGCAATATTATTGCTAATATTTATTGCTTTAGGTGCGTATAAATCGCCCTCAACATCAAGTCTAATTTGTTCAATATGCTTAGGTAAGGTAATATTGTTCAGATAGCTGTGATTGCTTGTTTTGCCTTTTATGTAGAGGATGTTTCCATCAAGCGACGAAATCCTAAATTCCATCTCTGGCAATGTGGCCGGGAAGTCTAATGAGATAACTACCTGATGATTAATTTTCCAGTCAAAATCATCGCTGGCTATAATGTTCGTATTTGCATCCGGATTAGTTCCGTCGTTAGGTTGTTCCTCAACAATACAACTTGCAAAAATAAGAACGATGCTTAAAATGAATAGTGAATACTTTGCGCCCATAATGGTTGATTTACGAATGTATAAATATAGACACTATTCGGCAAAAGCCAACACCAGTAGCACAATGCAGTTTTAAGGTCTATTTTGTTAATTCCTGGAATACATCTTCCAGGCTCTTTTCCATTTTTTGCATAGCGAGTACTTGTACTCCTTTTTTCACTGCAAAGTTGAAAATTCTTGGTCGGATATCGTTTTCTGGTTTGGCTTGTAGCAACCACTCCTGATCGTTTATTTTACGTGCATTTATTACATCTTCAATTTTAACCAGTTGTGCTTCTTCAACTGCTTTGCTAAACTCTACCTGAATTGTTTGGTAGCGTTCAACAGCCTGTGAGGTAATTTGATCGGCTGCTTTATCGGCAACTACTTTTCCTTTATTGATGATGATGACACGATCGCAAATTGCTTCAACTTCCTGCATAATATGGGTTGACAACATTACGGTTTTCGACTTACCAACTTCAGAAATGAGGTTTCTTATTTCAATGATTTGATTTGGATCCAATCCGGTAGTTGGTTCATCAAGAATGAGCACTTCCGGATCGTGAATAAGTGCCTGGGCCAATCCAACGCGCTGACGGAACCCTTTTGATAAAGCACCAATTTTCTTATGCTGCTCTATGCCCAAACCTGTTTGCTCTATAATCTCTTTAATGCGCTTAGGTCTGTTTTCCTTGATTTTATATATGCCTGCGATAAACTCCAGAAACTCCTTAACATACATTTCCAGATAAAGAGGATTGTGTTCGGGTAGGTAGCCAATAATCTGCTTCACACGTTCTGGTTCGTCAACTACATTCATGCTATTTACAAAAACATCGCCAGTTGTTGGTGGCAGAAAACCCGTGATTATTTTCATCAATGTAGATTTTCCGGCTCCATTGGGGCCAAGAAAACCGACTATCTCACCAGTTTTAATTTCGAATGAAACATTGTCGAGCGCTTTTTGCTCGCCGTATAGTTTTGTTACATTATTGATGCTTATTGACATGTTGTTCTAATTTCAGATATTGATGCAAGATAATAGATTTTGCATTTGCGCGAATTTACCAATTTTCAGTTGTACAGATTATCATCTTACCACCAAATGACGGTATCCTCTTCAATTGTAAAAATACGTTCCTCTTTTCGGCCTTTCTCGCCGACTAACCAATAAAGGGCGTTTTCGGGAAGACCGGCAAAGGCAAGTGTTCCGTTTTCCGGAGTTTGTGCTCCAATTGAAACCCATTCATTGTTCCAATAAAACAGCTCATAGTTGTCATTATTGTTTAGGTTCGATTCTCCAATATTATCGGTAGTTTGCCCGGAGGTTCTTTTGGTGGTACGGTTAAGGTTGTGCGTGATGCTTTCTTCACCTGCTGCTAATGGCTTTACAGTTCCGTTATTAGATAGAATGATTGCATTGGCAGCAGGGATGATTTCATCATTTTTAAAATAAGCGGGTAAGTAAGCAATTCCAGCTCCCATGTTTTCGAAACTTACTTTGTTATCAGCCATTACTTTTCCCCAGGCAATAGGTTTCCATTTGCCAGAGTTGAACACGCACATGTAAGCAAACTCGGTGCTATCAGGTTGATCATTATTTAAAGTAAGGTCAACGGTAAATGTTTGGGTGTATTCGCTGGTAACATCAATAATTGTTGGTGAGTTAAGGTATGGGGGGGCTTGCTCCCAGGATTTCTTTATTTCAACTAAACTATTGGCTTGTGGTGCAAACGACTTGCGGTAAACCTTCGCAAAAATGTTGGTAAGCTTGTATTCGCCCGGATTGGCCTCTCCACCCATAAAAATGGTTGTGTTACCATCTTTATCAAGAATAGCGTTCCATGCATGGTTGTTTCCGGTATTGGCCCAATATGGTGTAAAATCACTCATTACAGGAACTCCCCATGCACGCATAATCATAATGGCCAAGTTGGTCATGTCTTCGCATCGGCCTAGTTTAAGTTCCATTATTTGCGATAAACTCTGATCGGTAGGATGCTCGTAAAAGCGCTCATCGAACCTGAACCAGGAACGAATTTCGTTATTAATGAAATTACATGCCAGAACAGGATCATTGGAATTAGCCATTGAATCCTTTAGCCATGAGTAGTTCTCCAGCGAATAACCACGCCAGTTTTCCAGGGGTTCGTTGGTTGATCGGTAGGGAAGTAAAAACTCGCAAAACTGATCGAAAGATAAGTGCTGAGCCCAGGGCATTTCCCAAGCGTGAAATGCCATGTCGATGTTTTTGATCAGAAACTTTGCCTTTATTACTTCAATGTCTTTTATAAGGGTGTCTCTCTTAAAATCTAGCTTGCCATGGATGGTTTCCAGCGAGTCCCAATTATTTAGCAAATCAGTGTAATTGCTGTAATCCAATACCTCGAATGGAACTGCAACGCCATTTGAATCGGCAACAACAAAACTCACAAAGCAATGCTTATTGCGAATGTTGCTTACAAGAAACTCTGCTGCCCTATACTTGGCAGTGTCGCCTAGTTGCGAATAATGATCGAATACCTTTTTCAATTCAACTTGATTGTCTCCAGCCCGCTCAAAAGCCTTATCAAGCTCCGGCGAATATGTTTGGGTTTGACAGGCTGTAAAGGCTGCCAGCAATAAGATAATAAGTAGATTTCTCATGTTGATGAATTTTTAGGTATCGGCACAGATTATTGATCAGCTTAATCGAGGTCCATTAATCGGGCCTTTAATTTTTTGTTTCTTTTTTTAAGAACGATATTTTCTGCAATCAGCAGCACAATGCCAAGCACTATACCAATGAGCACCATTTCGCGCCCATATTGATAATGTGAGAATTTTAAGATGGATCCAACCACAACCAGAAAGGCGAAGCATAAATACAAAATATTAAACCATCGCTTTGTTGATTTCTCTCTTGACATATTAGCTCTTTTTATGAACATTCCCGCGAATGCAGGATTCTCGCTTAAATGAGATTTCTGAATTCGCAGGAATGATGTGTTTATTTACTTTTAAGGTTTTGATAAGAGGGCTTCAATTTTTAGGCTCTCGAAGTTTTTTGAACAATTAAGTTTACTCTTGTAAATGGTTGGTCAAAAAGCGTGATGAACGCAGAAATTGGGGTTCTCTTACAAAAAACTAGGCTTTACCAAGCTGCTGCTTAACAATCTTTGCGATGTATTTTCCAAGAATATCAAACTCAAGATTTACGGTTGTTCCCGGTTTAATTTGGTGGAAATTTGTTTCGTGATAGGTAAATGGAATAATAGCAACCTGGAATGAGTTATCCTGCGAATTTACCACAGTAAGGCTAACACCATTTACGGAAACAGATCCTTTTTCAACAGTAATATAATCGTCCATGGTTGGTTCGTACTCGAAAGTAAAATACCAGCTACCGTCAGCATTTTCAACTTTTGTACAAGTAGCCGTTTGGTCAACATGACCTTGTACCATATGACCATCTAATCGGCCGTCTAATTTTGAGGCTCTTTCGAGATTTACTCTGCTACCAATTTCGAGTTTACCCAGATTGGTTTTATCGAGGGTTTCTTTAATAGCCGTAACTGTGTAGGTTTTATCATCAGTTTTAACAACAGTAAGGCAAACACCGTTATGCGAAACACTTTGATCAATTGTTAATTCATCAACAAATGAGCACTCCATGGTGATGTGCAGATTCTCCTGTTCTTTCTCAAGCTTGATAACTTTTGCAGCTTCTTCAACGATTCCTGAAAACATATTCTATCAATTTTAATATTCAATAAGGTGGTGCGAAGTTATAAAGAATATGTGTATTTGAACTATGTTTTTGAACCGCTATAGTTTGGCTGCAGCTTTTAATTGCATCACTTTAAGCTCTGCATTTTGCTGATTCATTGTGAGTCTGTTGATTTGTTCTTTGATGGTTAAAAGCGCATTTTGGTTTTGTTGTATCGTGTTTTCTATTTCAATGTTTTCAGCTTGTAGTTCATCAATTAATACTTGTAAAGCTTCAATGGCGCCTTCATACTTATCCAAGGCATTCGTTAATTCCTGACGCGCTGCAATGTTGGCTTCCAGCTTTTTTGTAAGCTTCTTGTTTTCTTTAACAATCGACTTATTTTTCTTGGTTAGTTTCTTTGCTTCTTTTTTAGATGACTTAGCCAAAGCTGTGTAATGCTCTAAAAGAAATCCGTCAAGAAATGCATTAAATATCTTTTTCATGCTGTTATATTCTGCTGGAAACTCAACAGGATTAGCAATTGTTTTTTTCTCGAACGAAAGCAACAAGTTCATTTTCGTACCGGGTTGGTTGTCGGTAAATAGTGTAATAAGAGTTAAAGGGTTTGATGATATGTTGCCAATGTTTACATCCTGCGCCACTAGTTCCCACTTGCCTTTAAACTTCACATCAAATTCATCCTTAATGTAATCTTCCCAGGCTTTTTTAACTTCTTTATTGTTGGGTTCAATATTAACCACGAGGGATGGTTGCATGTTGCCTTTGTACTCAACTTCGCTTGCTGTTACTTGATATACAGATTGTGCGTTTAAGATATTGCCAATAAGAAATACGGCAATTAATAAGGGGAAAAGCTTCATTAATTTCATCGATGTAAATTTTAATACTTAATAATTTTCAGGTGTTCTTTAAGTGGCAATTGGTTTTTATCCACGCCAGTTACTAAGATAAGATATAATCCGGCAGCTTGTTCACTTAAATCTATGTTGATAGTATTTGTAGTTGCATGAACTGTATTAATTAAATGTCCCATTTGATCGAAGACATTAAGTTCGAATTGTCCTTCAGCAAAAACACCGGAATGAACGGTAACTTGTCCGGAGCTTGGATTCGGATATGCGGTAATTGCCTGCATTGTTACCATTTCTTCTTCTACACTATGCAATATGTTTGAATAGCCCGGTGTTGGGTTGCTGAGCTCAATTACAGGACCGATGCCATCCGGATAGCGTCCTTCGGTAAAGTCTGTTCTTTGGTTTCCGAAAATAAGATGATCAACCACTTTTAAGGAGCCGTTGTCGTTCCATGATAGCAGTATTTCTTCGCCGCCAGCACTTAGCTTAAACGATGCATGATTTAAACCTTGCAGTGTATCTCCATCCGCCCAGAACAGTTTGAAAGCTCCTGCTGCTAGCGTTTCGTTGGGTAGGTTCCACTTTTGAGGTGCATCATAATTATCTGATAAATATTTATCACCCAAATAAATGTCGTTTGATCCTCCATTATACAATTCAATCCAATCATCGTGTTCGCCTGCATTATCGCTAATCGAATTATCATTGGATGCCATGTACTCGTTTATGTACAAGGGAATGTTGGCTGTATTAAATACAAAAAATGAATAGTACCCGTTCAACGGAGCACGCGAAGTTAAGTTGGTGTTATCGGTAGCTTTAATATAGTAATTTATATGCCCTGCCTGATTAATTGGACCAAAGGTATTGGCGTAAATTTGATCGGCATTTGCCAGGTCGTTGTGTGTGCCATCGTCAAAAATTGCAATACTGTCCCACGCTGACCCATTCAATTGCCAAAATAATTTAGCGTCACTAACCGTGTCATCATCTTCAATTGTTGCACGAATACGAATCAGCTGATTAGAGCCGGGCGTGTTGTTGGTTACATTCCTTAGTATTGGTGCTATATTTTGTAAATCAAGCTGACTAGTTGCTGCAGAGTACCTGGCCTGGATGTATGGTTTTAATCCATAGGTAACATGGCCGCCTAAATCGTCGGTGTACGAATCACTAAAGTCGTTATAGTCCCAACCGTAATCCTGACTATGATAGGAGTCGTTTGCCACATGTGGCGAAATCATATTTTTCATGGCATCAATCTGCGGAAAGTAGATGCTTGGGTTAGTAATCTCGTTTAATAACTTGCTAAAGTAGAAATTGTATCTGGCTGAATATTCTGGCACTTGCAGTATTCTTTCGGTAAGTGGCCGATCCTCCCACTCGTTCCACCAGTTATTAATATCGCGGGTGGCCCAATTAATACCAAACCAATCAATCCCATAGGTATTGTCCATATCATAAGGTGTAAACTCCATTTTACCTGTTGCTGTGTTATTGTACAAATAGAAGTTATTTTTGTTAACAGAGTAACTATCCCAATGTCCGGTAAAGGTTTCAACTACCAGGAATCGTAGGTAACTATCGACATTAAAAATTGGTTCCAATGCCTCAGGTAAAGTAGCAATTGGTTCGTTGTTTATGATAGTTATAAAATTAGCCAAATCGGAATAATCGTCTGCGCTGGTGTTTGTTTTCAGATCGTATGTTCTTCTGCCATTATCGGACATTTTGTAGCTGTTTGGGTCGCTATTGATGTAATTCAGGTCGGCAGGCCAAAGGCATTTGTACAGATTGCCATCTTTATTTCCAAAACGCAGGTCTACAAATTCTTCATCAACATGTTCCACATTAATGTATAAGCCGCGGTACTCGTTATTAATGTATAATTTAACATGACTCGATCGAGATCCGGGAACCTCCATTAAGCGGAAAATATCCCAGGCTAGCTTTGATCTGATAATACTTGGATCGTTGTGTTCGCCGTTCAGGTTCATCTTTTCTAAGCCCTGGAACTTTTTATTCTCAAAAGAATTGAATGCTACTTTAAATGATTTTTTGTCGGCATTTCTGGAGGTATTCCCGCGTAGTCTGAATCCAACATTGTAGACAGTGTCAACAAGTGCAGCGCTGGTATATACAAAGGTTGCCGGATATTCATGAAAGCTCTCTTCGTTACCAGGAGCAAGAATAGCGTTAAGCGAATCTGATTCAAGTAGTATATCAATACGTGCCACTGTATTGTCCTGAAAAGCAAACCCATTTTCCGGAATAAGATTTTGTGCAATCGTTTGGTAAGTGCTTAACAGCAACAAAAGTGTGCTGGTGATGTATATCATCTTTCTCATTAGAATTCTTCTATTAAAACCCGAAGTTAAAGTAAATTTTCGAGCACAAATGTAATCACAATCATTTATAACAAATCGATATGAGGTTTCGTTACGAATTCATTAATTTGCATAAAAATTACAAATGGACCTGTCACAACAATATTTCAACATTCAATCAGCGGGTGGTTTTAAAACCAGAAAAGTAGTAATCGGCGAACTGGAAATAGGTGCAGATAATCCGGTAGCCGTGCAATCGATGACTACCACCAACACACAGGATGTTGAAAATACTGTGGCGCAGAGTAAGCGAATTTTTGATGCCGGCGGACAGTTGGTTAGAATTACAACACCAGCAGCACGCGATGCTAATCTATTGAAAGATATTAAGCAAGCCCTGGAAGCCGATGGGTATCTATTGCCATTGGCCGCAGATGTTCACTACAACGCCAATGTAGCCGAACTTGCTGCGGCATATGTCGAGAAAGTTAGAATCAATCCGGGGAATTATGTGGATAAGAATAGTCCGGATAAGTTGGATTATAGCCGGGAAGAATACCTCGAAGAACTTTCAAAAATAGAGAACCGCATACGACCGCTCATTCAGGTTTGTAAAAAGAACAATACCTGCATTCGCATTGGAACAAATCATGGTTCACTGTCAAATAGAATTGTAAGCAAATACGGCGATACGCCATTAGGTATGGTTGAATCTACCATGGAGTTTTTGCGAATATTCAAGAAGGAAGAATTTGACAATCTGGTAATCTCCCTAAAATCAAGCAATACACGAGTAATGGTTTATGCCAATCGAATGCTTGTAGCGCAAATGCAAAGTGAAGGTTTAGATTATCCAATTCATCTGGGAGTTACCGAGGCTGGCGATGGCGAAGATGGCCGTTTAAAATCGGCCATTGGAATTGGCACCTTATTGGCCGATGGAATTGGTGATACCATACGTGTTTCGCTTACCGAAGAGCCCGAGTTTGAAATCCCGGTTGCTAAAAAAATTGTAGCAAAGTTTGCTCAGGCAAAAAAGGGACTTGCTGCTCATATAGTAAACCCATTTGATTATGAGCGCCGGATTACACGTGTTGTACAAAATATAGGAGGCAAGAATGTGCCTGTGGTGCTTTCATACGTTTCATCAGAAAATAAAGACCTTCAGCCAGATTATTGCATGAACATTGAAGATGGTTCGCACGAAAATTTGCTGGAGAATAATCCGGCTAATAATACCCTAAATTTTGTTGAGGTTGATGCACATGATATTAGTAGCAAGCTCATTAAGGAAATTGAGAAAGATGAAACAGCGGTACTCGTTCTTAGCAGTGAGAATGAAAACTGGTTGAACAGTACCCGTCAGGCAATTCTATCAGATTTAAAAGAAAGCACAATATCCGTTCTGGTTAAGCATGAATATGACGAAAGCGATTTGGAGGAACTGCAAGTTATGGTGGCTTGTGATTATGGCCCATTATTAATTGATGGTTTGATAGATGGCGTTTTTATTAGCAATAGCAATTCGGCTATTTCTAATGATGAGGTATTGTCAATTTCATTTGGAGT
>JBFHES010000070.1:0-17784 GCA_041584015.1 Bacteroidales bacterium | reverse complement strand
GCAGAGCTTACCTTTGATGTAGCGCACGCTCAATTTAGCACAAGCTATAGTGATGGTTTACGTGTTGATATTTCTACTGATTGCGGTTTAACTTATACGCCTGTTTATTTTAAAGAAGGTTCAGATTTAGCCACCGTAACAGCCACAAATAATCAGTGGTCGCCCGTATCGGCAAGTCATTGGCGGGCCGAGTTTGTCGATTTATCTGCTTATGGTGGTGCTATGGTAAAACTTCGTTTTGCAAGTATTAACGGCTATGGTAACAACCTTTTTATTGATAACATAATGGTTGAATCGGTTACCCAAGCCCCAACCGCAGGCTTTGAGGCCGATGTACTAAGCACGTGTAATGGTCTTGTTAATTTTAGCGATTTATCAGTTAACAGTCCGCAGCAATGGATGTGGGACTTCGGCGATGGCGGCAGTTCAAATGACCAAAATCCACAACATACTTATTTAAGCGATGGAACCTATGACATAACGCTTATTACAAGTAACTCCATTGGTAGTGATACCTTGTTGCAAGCAGCTTACATAGTTGTAGATTATCCTGATGAACCAATGGTTGACGGAACATTTGCCTGTTACGGCGATGAGCTTGAAATTATTGCCAACGGAAATATGAGTGAAGTAATGTGGTACGAGGCAGGAACCTTATTCCATGAGGGCGATACCATTACCTCTCCGCAAATAACAGCTGATATAAGCTATCAGGTTCAAAATATTGAAACGTTTGCATCGCAATACATCGGCCCAATTGACAACAGTATTGGTGGTGGTGGTATTCATAGTTCAACATTTATCGGCACCAGTAATTTTGTGGCCGAGCGCGATTTTAATATTGTATCAGCGTGGGTTGAGGTGACAGCTGCCGGAGATCGTACTTTCTATTTGTGGGATGATATAGATGGTGATGGAAATATTGTTGATGAAGTAACCGTATTTATTCCTGCCGGAACCGGAAGAATTGATTTGAACCTTTATGTTCCGGGAGCAGGTGTTTATAGTTTGGGCGGATCAAGCGTTGATATGTATAGAAATAATTCTGGAGCCCAGTATCCATACGTGTTACCAGGTATCCTTACCATAACAGGCTCGTCGGCTAATACTGCGGGCGATTACTTCTACTACCTTTACGATCTTGAAGTGCAGATACCACCTTGTGAAAGCCCAATTGTTGATGTGCTTGTAAAATATGTGGAGCCTGATTTTAATTATACGATCGATAATGGAACCGTAACTTTCACCGATAACTCAATAGGAGCGAATAATTGGACTTGGGATTTTGGCGATGGTCAAACATCATCCTTACAAGACCCGGTTAATGTTTTTGCAACAACAGGAACATATACAGTAATGCTTACTGTTGATGGTGATTGTGCCATTTCTAAAGATATTTATGTTGATGTGGTGGACATTGATGAAATAGTAGATGCCTCGCATAGCGTTTCACCAAATCCTACAAATGGCAAAACAATACTAAAATTAAATAAGATTAATGCTGAGCAAGCAATTGTTCAGGTATTAAGTATTGATGGGAAAGTACTTCAGCAACTGATTCTTGATGCAGGTGTTTTAGAAACGGAGCTTGACTTGAGTGCATTAAGCGCCGCACTTTATTATATTAAAGTTCGAACAAAATCATACACAGGAGTGAGCAAAGTAATTGTAGAGGAATAAAATAATTGTAATAAAAAATAATGGAGCAGCTTAAGCATAGTTTAGGCTGCTCTTTTTGTTTATAGCTTTTTTAGTTCTGCAATATCAAATTTTCGAACATGTGAGAAAAGCTCATGAACACTTGGTGCTTTGGCAGGGTCGTTCAGTAAATCCATTAATATAAGTGGAACAATTTGCCACCACACACCAAATTTATCTTTTAACCAACCACACATACTTTCGGTTCCTCCAGCACTAAGATGCTCCCAGTAGTAGTCAATTTCTTCCTGTGTTTCGCAATCAATCACAAACGAAACTGCTTCGTTAGGTGTAAACATTGGACCACCATTCAAAAGCATGAAATTTCTACCGTTTAGCTCCGTGCTAACAACCATTTCTGTTTCACTAATAATTTTTGAATCTTTAAATACAGAGCAGTAAAAAACTGCAGCTTCTTTGGCCTTGCCATCAAACCAAATGCATGGATAAATTGGGTTTTTCATTTGTCGTCTATAATTGTATTATGGACAAAATTAAAGAATTTCGAGTTTTATCAAGCATTGAAGTAGTGTTAGCTAAGCCAGATATGTTTTATTTAAAGCTTGCCCTTTTTAAGTAGTTTCTCCTTTAGCTTAGATACAAGTACAATGGCAAGCGCTCCGCTAATTATGGATACAGTAATATTAATGCTCAATAGAAGCAGATTCACACTACCTGTTTCCATTATTGATACAGGATCAAAGCCAAGCCTACCCAATGATTTTATGAGTAAGATGCTACCAAAAACACCTGCAATGGAGTTGCCCGTAATACCCAGGGAAAAGCGTTTATATAGATATCCGGTAAAGTTGGCACCAATAATTCCACAGGCAATGCTTAGTAATGCAAGCAATGATTCTATCATTCTATTTTTCGCTAATGACCGTAATCCATGTGGTCAATTTTACCATTAAGTAATTTCTTCTGAGCAATAATGTAGATCACAAGTAATATCATGCCTACAATTCCCCAGGCCATTGCAACTGACAAACCATAGCTGCTTGTGCTGGTATTGTATATGGTTAATGATTCGTTTACGGCATTGCTTGATGGCAAAATTACCGGAAACATAGAAGCAATTGTTGAGGCAATACCGCCGGCAATAATCATCGAAGAAAAAAGCAAACCAGTAATTTCTTTCTTTAGCTTTTTAATAAAAAATATGCCAACTATACCCGCAAAGTAAATGATCGGAAAAATAAGCATTAGTGGTTTCTCTAGAAAATTAGCAAAAGGCTCCGGATTGATTACATGCCAAATGCTTAAGGAGAATACAGTTAATGCTGCCAATGCAATGTTTAATCTAAAAATAATTGTTTTTAACTGATCATTAATCGATGATACCGTTTTTAAGATGATCCAGTTGGCGCCATGCATAGCAAGGGTTATTACAGAGATGAATCCGATGATAATTGTAAACCAATCTATCACGCCCGGGTGTGTACCTTCCGGGCTAAAGCTGCTGTTCCATAAGGGTAAAAAGAAGTAATGAGCTTCGTAAGCAGCAACGCCATCTTCTATTCCACCAAGATTTACACCTCTAACAATATTTCCAAGGGCAATACCAAAAAATAAAGCCAGTAATAAACTGGACACACCAAAGGCTTTGTCCCAGATATCTTTCCACATTTGATAATTAAACTGGCTGCGCAGTTCCAGGCCAATAGCTCTGAAAATGATCAACCACAATACCAGCATCAAGGGTAAATAAAAGCCACTAAATACCGAGGCATAAAAGGTTGGGAAAGCCATGAATAATAAGCCACCAGCTGCCACCAGCCATACTTCGTTCGAATCCCAAAACAGACCTGCTGACTTGGCAATAACTGTTTTGTCTTTTTCCGATTTGGCCAGGAATAGATGAATAATACCAGCACCAAAGTCGTAACCATCTAATAGAAAAAAGCCGGTAAGAATAACTGCTATAATGATGTACCAAAATAATTCCATAGTCTAGTGTTTAATTGGTTTAGGACCGTTGTGAATAGCTTTTCCAACCAAGAGCATGAACAATAGCCCAAGCATCATGTATAGTCCGGCAAAACCTAATAAAGTAAATAATGTATTTCCTGATGAGACAGTTGGCGATATGCCTTCGCTGGTTTTAAGCAAGCCATAAACCAGATAAGGCTGACGGCCGAGTTCGGCTACATACCAGCCGGTTATATTTGCAATGTAGGGGAATGGAAACAATAGCATGATGGTCCATAATATGGAAGTATTGCCGAATAGTTTTTTGCGCCAAAGCAGGAAGATGGCCAGTCCCATTACGCCAATAAAGATGGTTCCCAATCCAACCATTATGTGATAGGAGTAATATAGGGCAGGAATATTATCCGGTAATTCTTCTTCCTCAAATTGGTCCATTCCTTTAATTTGTCGGTTCCAATCCTGATAAGTTAAGAAGCTAAGGATGTTGGGTACCGCAATTTTATTATCAATTTTCTTTTCAACCATATTGGGTTGTCCAATAAGAATGATTTCTGCACCGGCTTCTTCTGTTTCGAAAATTCCTTCCATGGCAGCAAAAGCAGCTGGTTGATAGTTCACAACATTTTTTGCATTCCAATCACCTGTTGGAAAAGCCACAAGTAAGCTTGAAGCTAAGCCAAAAATAGCGCCCGATTTTAAGAATAGCTGGCCGTGCTCAATGTGTTTTTTGCGCAATACATAAAAGGCTCCAATGCTCGCAACCACAAACGATGATGTAACCACCGAAGCAGCTTGATTATGCAGAAAGGCAGGCAATAACCAGGGATTGCTAAACAGTTCAGCAAAGTTGCTTAGTGCATATTTGCCATCGGCTAGAATTTCGAAACCTACCGGATGTTGCATCCAGGCATTGGTTGCTAAAATAAAATATCCACTTGCCCAGGAGCCTAGAAAAACTAGAAATCCGGTTAACAGATGCAGTTTTTGGCCCATTAATTTTTCACCAAAAATAAAGAGGGCTAGAAATGATGATTCTAAAAAGAAAGAGAACATACCCTCCATGGCAAGCGTTTGCCCGATTATTCCTCCGGTGAGTTCAGAGAATTTCGACCAGTTGGTACCAAACTGAAATTCGAGAGGAATTCCGGTAACAACACCCATGGTAAAATTAATGGCAAAAATCTTCATGAAGAACTTGGCCGCATCATTGTAAATCGCGTTTTCAGTTTTTAAAAACCTCCACTTAAAATAAACAATCATTAGCGACAAGCCCATTGTTAGCTGCGGAAATATGTAGTGAAAGGTTATCGTAAATGCGAATTGCAATCGATCGTAAAATATTAAATCTTCCATTTTCTGTGTGTATAATAATCAGAATTCAAAGTTAAATTCTTTTGATTTAACTAATGGTTGAATACCTCACATTTTTGGCTGGCAAATGTTGGGCATCATAACAAAATTAAGCTGCTGAGTATTATCTCTTAGGAAGATTCAATCAACCGTCTTGCCGGTAAATTCTTAAGGAAGTTTATCTTTAAATGATTTTTAAAAGTATGGTTTGACTTCATTTGGTCAACGTTTCTAAATAATTATCAAAAATAAAAACAGCGTATCATGAATTTATTGGGCAATGTTATTTGGCTTTTATTCGGTGGTTTGGTTATCGCAATTGAATACCTGGCTGCAAGCTTGGTATTGATAGTTACAATTGTAGGAATACCGTTTGGAATACAAACGCTTAAGTTGGCCGGTCTGGCGCTATGGCCTTTTGGCAAAGAAACCCGACAAATGAATGGAGCCGGTGGCTGCTTGTCAACTCTGATGAACGTGATTTGGATATTGGTTGGTGGAATCTGGATAAGTTTAAGCCATTTGCTTTTCGCCCTGTTATTGGCCATTACTATTATCGGGATTCCTTTTGCAATGCAGCATATAAAGTTAGCCAGCTTAGCCTTAACTCCATTCGGACGAGAAATAGTTTAAGTCTGGCAATCTTCTTTAATTATTATTCGTTGTATGCGCAATACATTTTTATGCAATGCAGGCTTGGTGCCTAAAAAAACTTATTTTTGCTGAAACGAATATCTTCATGTTGCAGGCACTTCAAAAAAATAAATACACACGAACGAATGGGATTGTTCTCCTTTTGCTCCTATTCATAGTTTCGGCTTGCAACACCACCCGGTTTGTTCCCGAGGATAAGTATTTACTGCGAATGGCATCTATTCAAATGCAGGACAAACAGGAGGTTGAAAAGGATGAACTGGAGGGTTATATAAAGCAAAAGCCTAATACCCGAATTCTTGGTGTTTTTCCATTTCATCTTTCAGTATACAATACGCTGAGCCGGGGTAAGGAGAAAAAGTATAAAACCAAACTAAAAAATGTAATAGGCGAGGAGCCGGTTATTTACGATGCTTACCGGGTTGATAAAACGGTAACTCAGTTAAAGCAGTTTCTTGACAATAAGGGATATTATCATGCCGATGTAGCTAAAGAAGTAGTGTTTGGTGAGAGAAAAGCGTTTGTGTTTTATAAGGTAACCTGCAACGAGCCATATCGCATAAGAAATATCTCCATTCAGATAAACGATTCTTTAATTAGTAAGCTGGTATTAAACGATACGCTAAATAGAACCTTGCTAAAGCGAAAAGCGGTTTTTGATTCGCAGGTGTTGGAGAAGGAGCGCATAAGGCTAACACGAATGCTTAAGAACAAAGGCTATTACACATTTAATAAGGAGTTGGTGACTTATTTGGCAGATAGTGCTTTAAACAGCAATCAGGTTGATATTACACTTAAGATTAAAAGGCCTGTTACTGGTGCCACCATTAGCGACTCACTAGGCAGTAGTTTGCCTTATCGGGTTAATAAGGTGTATGTGTTGCTGGATGTTCCGGCAAAAAAACTTAGCAATGAAGAACGTGCAGCTTTCGATACACTGGTGATTGATAATCATCATTACATTTATCGAGGCAGTGAACCTGATATTAAATTTGAGACACTTTTTTCAAAGATTAAAATAAAACCAGATAGCTTGTTTCGTATTGACGATGCGGATCGCACGTATAAAAACCTTTCTGGTTTGCAGCAGTTTCGTTTCATCAACATAAAATTTGCAGAGCAGGCTTTGTTGCAACAGGATAGCTTACAGCCGTTGGATTGTTATATTCGTTTGTCGCAGCTTACTGCACAATCTTATCAAATAGAATTAGAAGCAACCAATTCGGAGAATCACTGGGGACTAGGTGGTAACTTGCTTTATCGACACAAGAACTTTTATCGTGGAGCGGAAATATTCGACATTAAATTTAGTGGCGCTTTCGAGTTCTTGCGAAACACTGTTCTGGAGGATGAATCGTCGAGTAGTTTGCCAGCCTATTTCGAATATGGTATTGAATCGAAGGTTCGGATTCCAAAGTTTTGGCTGCCTTTTAATTTAAAGGCCAGCAAATTCGATGAACAGTATCAACCAAAAACAAATTTTACGGCCAATTACAATTACCAGAAACGCCCTTATTACACGCGAACATTATTGAATGCAGGCTATGGCTATTCATGGACTACCCATGACAAATACAGGCACTACTTAAATCCGGTAGAATTGAATGTGATTAATCTAAGAGATACCACCGAGCTGTTTACCCAATATTTCGATACTTTGTATTTGAAGCATAGTTATGAGTCGCAGTTTATTTCCGCTTCAAGCTATGTTTTCCAATACAGCGGGCAGGATTATAAGAAACGAATAGACTTTCCGTTTGTGCTCTTTAAAACAGAAGTTGCAGGTAATATTCTCAATCTGATTAATAAGTCAATTGGCCGGCAAACAAGTGATGACGGTTACTATGAGTTATTTGGAACTCGCTTTGGACAGTATGTTAAATCTGATATTGATTTTCGATATTATCATCATACCGGCGAAAATTCTTTGCTTGTTTATCGAGGCTTTTTTGGTGTAGGTGTTCCTTATGGTAATTCGGATTTACTGCCTTTTGTAAAAAAGTATTACAGCGGCGGTCCAAACAGTATTCGTGCCTGGCAGGTGCGCTCCATTGGCCCCGGCTCATTTGTTGATAATTCTTCCTTTCCTGATCTTGCAGCCGACCTTAAGTTGGAAGTTAATCTCGAATATCGATTTGATATTATATGGGTGCTTGAAGGTGCCTTCTTTCTGGACGCAGGAAATATTTGGGCCATTAATAAATACGACGATCGTCCGGGAGCTCAATTTGAACTAGACTCCTTTGCAAAGGAACTAGCCATTGGAACGGGTTTTGGAGCACGCTTCGATTTTGAGTTTATTTTATTCAGGTTAGATCTGGGAATGAAAATAAGAGACCCGGAACTAAGTGAAGGTAAGCGTTGGATACATTTACACAGAGGCATTGAAAGTGGCGATTTTGCATGGAATATTGGAATTGGTTACCCATTCTAATAGGGCCGTGCTACAATTGTTCTTTCGCGTTGGAAAAACGGTACATTATTTTTAATTTGCAAGTCCTTATTTAGATAGCTAGATATTTACATTTAAAACAATAAAAACTACATATTATGGAACGAATATTTGATAAAGTAAAACCTGGTGTTTTAACAGGTGACGACGTACAAGAAGTACTACGAATTGCGAAAGAGAATGCTTATGCTTTACCTGCAGTTAATATCATTGGATCGCACTCTGCAAATGCGGTAATGGAAACAGCCAGAGAGGTAAATAGTCCGGTTATTATACAGCTTTCAAACGGTGGAGCTGCTTTTTATGCAGGAAAATCTGTTTCTAATGATGGACAGCAAGCGGCCATTATAGGTGGTGTTGCAGCAGCAAAACACATTCATACCATGGCCGAGTATTATGGCGTGGCAGTTATTTTACATACCGATCATGCGGCTAAAAAGCTATTACCTTGGATTGACGGTTTGTTAGAGGCAAGTGAAAAGAATTTTGCGGAAACAGGCAGACCATTGTTTAGCTCACATATGTTAGATTTATCAGAGGAACCAATTGAGGAAAATATAAGTATTTGCAAAGAGTATCTTGCTCGTATGGATAAGATGGGAATGACCCTTGAAATTGAATTAGGAGTAACTGGTGGCGAAGAAGATGGCGTGGATAACACAGGTATCGATAATTCTTTGCTTTATACCCAGCCCGAAGAGGTGTGTTATTCTTACGAAGAGTTAAGTAAGGTGAGCCCTCGATTTACAATTGCTGCATCATTTGGTAATGTGCACGGTGTGTACAAATCAGGTAATGTTGTGTTAACACCAATAATTCTGAAAAACAGTCAGGAGTATATTCAAAACAAATTAAATACGCCGGAAAAACCTGTGTATTTTGTTTTTCACGGTGGCAGCGGTTCTAGTCGCGAAGAGATTCGCGAAGGAATAAGTTATGGTGTGATAAAGATGAATATTGATACCGATACTCAATGGGCTTTCTGGAATGGTGTTCGTGAATACGAAGCTAAAAATCGTGGATACTTGCAAGGGCAAATTGGGAATCCTGAAGGTGATGATAAACCAAACAAAAAGAAATACGATCCACGTGTATGGATTCGCGAAGCTGAAAAGGCATTGGTGGCTCGACTAAAAATTGCTTTCGAGGATCTTAATTGTATCGATAGAAATTAAAGAAACATACGGAGGTGTTTCACTTCTGCAAAAGTATATAGCTAAGCCCGACAACATTTGTTTGTCGGGCTTAGTTTTTATCATTCCGTTGGCATTTTTTAAATTGCATGCACAGCAAAGTCATAGGCTGTCTTACTTTTGTAAAATCATCCTTAAGCTTTTTTAAGACAGCAATTAACATTTGTTATGTGCCAATTTCTGTTGACTATTAAAGAATTGGCGTAGAATTGCTATCTTTCGCAACCATGAATATTTTATTTATTTAACATCAATTTGCTATGAAATCATTGCAGTTTAAAACCTTAATTCCGCATATAGTCGCGCTACTTATTTTTCTTGTGGTAGCTGTTGGTTACTTTTCGCCTCCTTTGCTTGAAGGTAAAAAGCTAAAGCAGCACGATATAGTCACAGGTAAGGCCATGCAAAAAGAAATTGTGGATTATCGTGAGGCCAATGGAGAAGAAGCTTTATGGACCAACTCAATGTTTTCAGGTATGCCGGCATATCAAATCTCGGTTCGCTATTTCTCAGGTTTTATCAATTCTGTTAGAAGCGTATTTGAACTTTGGTTACCAAGCCCTGCAGATCATTTGATGTTATACATGATTGGATTTTACTTACTGCTTATAGTCCTGGGGGTTTCGCCCTGGCTAAGCATAGCAGGGGCAATTGCCTTTGCTCTATCCTCATATTTTTTAATCATTATTGGGGCCGGACATATCTGGAAAGTACGAACCATTGCTTTTTTGGCTCCTACGCTGGCAGGTATAATTCTCACCTACAGAGGCCAATTACTAAAGGGTGGAATTATTACGGCTGTATTTCTCACCTTCCAGGTTTTTTCAAACCATATTCAAATGACCTATTATTTCATGATGATGGTTGGAATAATGAGTTTGTTTGAGCTGTATTATCGTGTACAGGAAAAAGAGTTGGCTGCATTTTTTAAGTCGGTAGCTGTTTTACTGGCTGCCTCGGTAATTGCCCTGGGAGTAAACATCACAAACATTGCCACAACTTATGAGTACGGAGAGTACACCATTAGAGGAAAGTCTGAGTTAACTTTTAACGAGGCTAATAAAACCAGTGGTCTGGATAGAGATTATGTTACAGGTTGGAGTTATGGAATAGCTGAAAGCTGGTCGTTTTTAATACCTAATGCAAAAGGGGGCGGTAGCGCTTATCTTGGAACAAACAAAGCGGCTATGGAAAAGGTCGATCCGGGATATCGCGAAACCATTGCAAATAATTCGCATTACTGGGGCGATCAGCCAGGAACTTCCGGTCCGGTTTACATGGGGGCAATTATTTTCTTTTTAATGATACTGGGAATGTTTATTGTTGAATGGCGCTATAAATGGGCGCTATTTGTGGCTGCAGTGTTGGTTATCATGTTGTCGTGGGGAAAGAACTTTATGGGATTAACAGATTTATTCCTTGACTATTTCCCACTATATAATAAGTTCAGAACAGTTTCGTCAATTCTAATAATTGCTGAATTGATTTTCCCGATAATCGCATTCTTAGCTTTGAAAAAGATTTGGGAAGAACCTGATATTATTATCAAAAAAGCGAAGCAGTTTTATATTTCTCTAGGTTTAAGTGGAGGTATTGCATTCATCTTTTATTTAATGCCGAACCTATTTTTCGATTTTATTAATGCACAGGAGGCAGCACAGTTTCAGGATTACAGAATGCAAAACCCGGGAAGTGCATCGCAAATGGAGGCTTACATTCGTAACCTTGAAATTGCCAGAGTTGCCATTTTTAAAGCAGATGCGTTACGAAGCTTTTTATTTATTGCAGTAGCGGCCCTGGTGTTATGGTTCTATTCAAAAAAGAAACTATCAAAAACTCTGCTTGCTGTTTCTATTTCCTTATTAATGATAATCGATTTAGGAGTTATTGATAAGCGTTACATGAATAACGATGAGTTTGTTTCTAAGCGCGATGTTGAAGTTCCGGTGCGACCAACGCCAGCTGATAAGCAAATTTTAAAAGACAAGGATCCGAATTTTAGGGTGCTTAACCTTGCAGTAAATACTTTTAACGAAGCCACAACATCTTATTTCCATAAGTCGATTGGTGGATACCATGGAGCTAAATTGCAGCGCTATCAAGAGTTAATCGAATATCAGATAAGTAAGAATAACATTGGTGTATTAAACATGTTAAACACCAAATACATAATTACACCTAATGATCAGCGTGTTCCGGTTGCACAGCAAAACCCGGGAGCATTGGGCAATGCATGGTTTGTGAATAGCTTCGATTGGGTGAACAATGCCAACGAAGAAATTATGGCTTTAACGGATCTGAATCCGGCAAACAAGGCTGTGGTTGATATTCGCTTCGAAGATCAACTTAATGGCTTTACTGCTCAAGCTGATTCCATGGCGAAAATTCAGTTAACATCTTATCAGCCAAATCATCTGGTTTACGCATCTAGTGCTAAGAAAGATGGATTGGCCGTGTTTTCTGAGATTTATTATCCGAAGGGTTGGGATGCCTATATCGACGGCAAACCGGTTCCACATTTCAGAGCTAATTATGTGCTAAGAGCAATGATTATTCCGGCAGGTGAGCATCAAATTGAATTTAAGTTTGAGCCAAAGTCATACTATGTGAGTGAGAAAATATCCATGGCTTCGAGTATTATTTTAGGACTGATACTGCTTGGAGGATTGTTTGTTATGTTCAGAAAGAAAGAGTAAGCAACGCAGTGAAATGAAAGTAGCCGGTAAATCGAAATTGCAATATTTTGTTGAGAATTTGATTCAAAGTTCTTTAACTGTGATTAAAGTATTGCTCATGTCGAAGGTATTTATCAAGAAGGTAAAAGTTGAAAGCAAACAAAAGGCTTGTGTGATCTTGGGAAATGGACCCTCACTTAAGGATTCAATTGCAAATCATGCCGATTTTTTGCTTGATAAGGATCTGGTGGCCGTAAACTTCTTCTGGAAATCTGACGCGTTTACACAATTAAAGCCCTACTATTATGTAATAGTGTCGTTGAATTATTGGACAACAGATAAAACCGATTTTAATGACGCCGGGCGAAAGCAAACCTTTGGAGCTCTAGCTGAGAAGGTAACTTGGAAAATGAACTTGATTGTTCCGGCTCAGGCTAAAAGCAAAAAAGACTGGGATGCTGAGCTAAGGAAGAATCCAAACATTACCATTCAGTACATGAATATTACTCCGGTTGAAGGTTTTACCTTTTTTGAGAACATGCTTTTTAAAGCTAACTTAGGATTACCCCGCCCGCATAATGTTTTAATCCCATCAATAAAGCTTGGTATCGACCTTAATTACGAGCAAGTATATGTGCTTGGCGCCGATCATTCCTGGTTAAAGGAATTATATGTTGATGATAAAAACAATGTGTGGTTAACACAGAAGCATTTTTACGAACAGCAAAACAAGCCAGCTGAGGTAATGTATCATGGAACCAGCAATGAGGTCAGAAATCTTGCCGAGGTGCTGATGAAGTTTGTGCATAGCTTTAACAGCTACTGGGTGTTAAAAAAATATGCAGCCAGCAGGAAAGTAGAGGTCATTAATGCCACCAAAGATTCATTTATTGATGCATTCGACAGAATAACTTTATAAGTCAGGCAATGGAAGAAAGTCAACTACGTAAACACTTAAAGTACAAACCAATTCATCACCTAAGGCGATTTATACAAAGCAGACGACTTGCCTTGTGCGGAAAGGGAGTTCACATTGATAGCAATGTACAGTTACTTAGGTTTCCGGGAAAAATGGAAATTCACGATAATGTGGTGATTAAGGAAGGTACCCGAATATGTGTTTGCAATACCAATGCAAGTTTATCAATAGGTAAAAACACCACGGTTGGTTACCACAATTTCTTCTTTGCATCAGAAAAGATCGTCATTGGCGACGATTGCCTAATTGCCCCATTTGTGTATATCGTCGATAGCAATCATCAGTTTAAGAAAGAAGAAAAGATAAATCGACAGCCCAATGTTACGGCTCCAATAGTAATTGGCAACGATGTGTGGATCGCTTCCAATGTTACTATTTTAAAAGGAGTGACCATTGGCGATGGCGCCATAATAGCTGCAAATTCAGTGGTAAATCAAGACGTTGCCGCTTATACCGTTGTTGGTGGTACGCCCGCAAAGTTTATTAGTAATAGAGAATAAAAATGATTGACGTAGGATTTCAAATTATATGCAGATATAACTCCAGCCGCTTACCAGGTAAAATTTTAAGGGAGATTGAAGGCAAGCCTATTTTACAATACATCATTGAAAAGCTAGAAGCCGTTGTTGATCGAAAAAATATTGTTGTATCAACCTCAACCGAAAGTACCGACGATCCAATCATCGCCTATTGCCAAAAGCATGATATTAATTACTATCGTGGTTCCCTTGATAATGTGTCGGAGCGCTTTTTAAATTGTGCCATAGAAAACAAACATAGCTATACAACCAGAATTAATGGCGATAATATTTTTGTTGATGTTCAGTCGCTAAAGGAGATGATTGAAATTGCCCGAAGTGGTAAGCACGATTTGATCAGTAATCTTAAAAACAGAACCTTCCCAAAGGGCATGAGCATTGAGATTGTGAATACTGATTATTATGCAAGTCAATATAAGAAGTTCGATCATCCCGACCATTTTGAGCATGTAACCATCTATTTATATCAGCACGATGAAGGTGAAAACTACCACTATTATTACAATAATATTTGTCCGGAAGCTGGCGGTTTACAATTAGCTATTGATACTCAGGAAGATTTTTCGCTTGCCACTAAAATTATAAGTAATTTTGCAGGCCAACATACGCAGTACGGATTAGCTGAGGTGTTTAAATTTTATAAAGATTTGGAACAATGAATTATTTTGAAGGTAAGGTTGGACCGGCCTTAATTGCAGAAATAGGTGGTAATCACGAAGGAAATTTTGAGTACGCGAAAGAACTTACACGCCTGGCAATTTCAACCAATGTTGATTTTATTAAGTTCCAGCTTTACACCGGCAATACCCTCGTTAGCAAAATTGAAGGAGCCACGCGTAACAAACATTTCAAGAAATTTGAGCTAAGCAAAGAACAGCACATTGAGCTTGCTAAAATGGTAAGCCATGCTGGAATTCATTACATGGCCTCCGTTTGGGATGAAGACATGATTGATTGGATTGATGAATTCATACCTGTTTATAAAGTCGGCTCAGGCGACTTAACAGCCTATTCGGTGCTTGAGAAAATTATTGAAAAGAAAAAGCCGATCATTATTTCTACCGGTCTTTCAACCGAAGAAGAGGTACTGGATGCAGTTGCTTTTATTCAAGGTAAGAATGAGCTCTATAAGCAAAAGGAGTATTTAGCCGTTTTGCAATGCACCAGTATGTATCCAATAAGCGCTGCTGATTCGAATTTAGCTGTTATGGATCGTTTCAGAGAGCTTACAAATTTAACCATTGGCTATTCCGACCATACCGAAGGACCAACAGCTTTGTTGTATTCGGTGGCAATGGGAGCAGAGGTATTAGAATTTCATTTTACCGATTCGCGTGAAGGTAAAGTGTTTCGCGATCATAAGGTATCTTTAACTCCAGCTGAGGTGATTGATCTTCAGAAAGAGATACAACTAATTAATACCCTAAAGGGCGATGCAACGAAGCGTCCGCTAAAGATTGAAACAGACAACGATCATGTAGCTTCTTTTCGTAGAGCTGTTTATCCAAAAATGGATATTAAAAAAGGCACTATCATAACAAAAGATAACATTACCGTTTTACGTCCCAATACAGGAATTGATGCGAGAGATTTTCATAAGTTGCTTGGTATGAAGACAACCATCGATCTTAAAGAGCATCAAAAGCTAAGCTGGGAACTATTCGAAAAATAATTAATAAAATATAGATATGAACTGGACAAAACAAACTTCCTTAACTCAACAAGGACCAAGAGATACTGAAACATGGATTCGTGAAGAAAACGGAACGTCAAGTAATTTTCCTGTTGAAATTTACATGGGTAAAAAAACCAATCTCTTAAAGCTAAAGAAGAACATTGTTGAAACGCTTAAAAAGCAGGTGGAGTATTATCAGGAAAGTAGAAATAAATTGTACAACCAAGGAGATATGGAGCATGTAGCTTCGTGTATGGTGTGTGGTTGCAGCTCTGATGAAACTACTCCGGCAACAACAATTTATGGTGCCAATTATGTTCAGTGTAATGCATGTTCTCATATTTATGTAATTAAACGACCAGCTCCTAAAGCTATTCATAACTTCTATTTAAACGATGTAACTTATGCCGCAACATATACCGATAAGGCTGCTGCAGAGTCGCGATTAAACGCCATTGCTGTGCCTTGGGCCAATTGGATGATTGAAGTATTTGAGAAACAGCATGGCAGAAAGCCAAAGAGCATTTTAGATGTAGGTTCTGGTGCAGGCCATTTTGTAGAGGCTTGTCGTAGATTAGGCATGAAAGCCGATGGCGTTGAGCTGTCTGAATCAAGTCGTAAGTTCTCCAAAGAAATTTGGGGCATTGAACTCGATGGAAGAGACTTTAATGAAGTTGTTGAAGATTATAAAGGATACGATATTGTTACATTCTGGGGGCTGTTAGAGCATACTCCAAACCCGGGTCAGATTTTAAAATCAGCCTACGATGTAGTTGCAGCTAGCGATGCAGGTATGGTTATTTCTAAATTGCCACGATGGAACTCGTTAAGCAGTGCTATTCAAAAGTTAACTCCAGATACTGTAATACGCCACCTCGACCCAATGGGACATATTATGGCTTTTACCGATTCTTCAGCAGCCGAGCTGTATACATTAAATGGATTCAACCCGGTTGCCGCGTGGTATTACGGAATGGATGTTTATGAAACCATGATGCAAATGGGAAATCAAACTGAATCATTCGATCCTCTTACCAAAACTGGTGAGATACAAATGGAATTACAACAAGCAGTTGACGAGGTTCGATTTGCAGATGGGTTAACACTGGTTGGTGTTCCTCAAAAATAAGCGTTGAAATTGATTTAAATAAATGAGAACATGTCGGCTCCTTTAATAACAGTTTATATTACAAATTACAATTACGGTAAATATTTAAGCAAGGCCGTAAACAGTGTATTGGAGCAAACGCTTACCGATTACGAGATAATTATTATCGATGATGGATCGACTGATAACTCTAGAGAAATAATTGAGCAGTTCGAGAATCATCCAAAAATAGATGTCATCTTTCAGCTAAACAAGGGGCTGAATGTGACAAATAATATTGCGCTACGCGTAGCCAGAGGAAAATACATCATGCGCCTGGATGCAGACGATTATCTGGATCCAAAGGCGCTTGAGGTGCTTTCTTCAAAGCTGGAAGTTGATGATGAGCTTGGTTTGGTTTTCCCGGATTATTATTTAGTTGATGCGAATAACGAAATTCTAAGCGCCGAAAAACGCCATGATTTTTCAAATGGTGTTTCGCTATACGATCAACCTGCGCATGGAGCTGTTACACTTATTCGTAAAGAATACCTTATAAAATTGGGCGGTTACGACGAAGAGTTTTCATGTCAGGATGGTTACGAACTTTGGGTGAAATTTGTGGCCCGGTTTAAAGTTGATAATGTAAATGAACCATTATTCTATTATCGACAGCATGGAGCTAATTTAACCACCAATGAGAACCGAATTCTGGAGGAGCGTGCAAAAATTAAGCGGAAGTTTGTTTCCCGAAATAAAAAGCAAATAGGAAACACCCTTGCCATTATACCGGTAAGAGGCGAGAAATATAATGCCAAAAGTGTTGCGTTTAAGGAGCTCGGTGACAAAGCAATTCTTGACCTGAAAATTGAAGCATTAATGCAGGCTAAGGAAATTAACCTTATTGTTGTTAGTTCGCCCGATGTTGATGTGCAGGAGCATATTAACCAGCATTATGCCGGAAATAAGAAAGTGTTTTTTCATCATCGTGATGAGAAACTAGCACGCCTAAATACAGGCTTGGTAGATACGGTAAAAAGTATTTTGTCCATTGATGAGGTTGAGCGCTTAAATCCAGAAGTATTAATGGTAAGTAGTGTTGAGTATCCTTTTGTTAAGTCAACAACTTATCAGGATGCCTTAAATACCTTGCTCATTTTCGAATCCGATTCATTAATTACGGTCAGGGCCGAAACCAGTATGTTCTTTCAGCATCATGGGCACGGTATGGAAGCAATTTTGGGGATGGAGAAATTTACCCGTATAGAGCGAGAGGCCTTGTACAGATATTCAGGTGGTGTTATAGTTGTTAAAACAGAAAAGTTTAATGAAGACAATGCCTTAATCACTGGCAAGGTTGGACACATAGAAATTGATCAGCGCACCTCTCACTCACTAAAAAGTGAATATGATTATCAGTTGGCACAGTTTCTATACAAGCAAGCATAATTTAAACCCTATCGTGTGGGAATCATTCAGAAACAGTCAATCAGAGGAACCGTATATACATACAGCGGTGCCGTTCTTGGATTTATAATTTCCGGACTGCT
>JBFHES010000069.1:0-17891 GCA_041584015.1 Bacteroidales bacterium | reverse complement strand
TTATAAAAAGAAAGTCTTCCTGAACTAGTTTAGGAAGACTTTCTTTTTTTCAAGCTTATAAGTCATCGGCTCATTATTCTTTCGCTTAACCGGGAGCTTTATTCCATCAATTCAAATTTTACCTTTGAAAACATTCTTCAGGGCCTATGATCGTAGCCAAAACAAATGTGAAGCACCTCACCAAAAAAAATTGCGAATCCCTTTTCAAAAAATGAGAGTGCCTGCAACTAATGATTGTATCAAAACAGGAAACAGATTAGTTGCATCCGAAATGCTGGTTTGCGTGCAGCATGTCGGACGCCTTTTTTAAACATTACATTAAATTTAAACAAATGAAAAAATTACAAATCCTAGGTGCATTGTTGCTTTTATGCAGCATGGCCTTTGCTCAAAAACCAACAACCGAATGTGTTACCTTCCGAAAAGGTTTCGATCAATTTCCGATTCCTGGAAAAGGAACTATTACCATGCTTGACGGAACTAAGATTGAAGGTGAATTCCGTCAGGGAGCAACCGTATTAATGAACAAATGGCAGTGGCACGACACCAAAGGGCAACTACACAAAATTAAAGCAAAAGAAGTAGCTCGCGTTGATTTTGAGCCAGACATGAAATTTGTGGATAAGGACATAGAGATTAACATCAATCTGAGTATTGGAGGTAAAGACGCTTCAGCTGTTACACAAAAGAACTTGCCTTTTAACATCAAGCAATTCGAAAACTTTGATCAGAAGAAATATTACACACCGGTAATTATCGAGCGTGTTGTAACCAAGGTTAACCGCAAAGGAAAAGAATCGGCCAAACTGATGGTATTGGTAAATAATGGTTTCGACAGCAAGTACAAAGTATATGTAGACTTTGGCGCAAAAATGAGCTCCTTCGGCAGAAGCTTTTCTGTATGGGATTTATTTTTCGGTGGCACCGAGATGGGCGATTTCTACACAGCTTTCAGAACCGTAAAAACAGGCGAAAATGAAAGCCAGCTTATTAAAAAGCCCGGTTTAATAAAATTCTGGCTAGGTGGTTTCCGTAACAAAGAGTTTGTTGAACTCTTTGGCGATAACGCTGCATTTATGGAATGCTATCCAAAATCAATGAAACGTAAATTCAGATATACCCCTGAATTCTTCTGGGTATACGACCAGAAATAAGCAATGATTCATGCATGCCCCCATGCAAACATGCAGCTGTCAATACAACACGCTTGTATTGGCAGCTTTTTTATTCGTACTTCTTGTCAATAAATTTTGAGTTCAGAAGTCGGGCTACGGCCATGTAGTTTGGCTTAAAGCGTATTTTATCGCCAATCTTATATTTCTTCTTGCCTTCCTTGGTCTTGTTCTGTCCAATATCAATCACCAACATATCTGAGGTTATTCCCACATATTCCAGATCATCATCAATAAACTCAATATCTTTTTGATCAACATCCAGTAGTCCAAAATCAAGAATGGCCTTTGTAGACGTGCTTGTCATATCCTCTGCGTCGAATTCTGCCGAATGCCCCACGTTACCGTCACTGATAATTCCATCGGGCACCATTTTCTTTTCTTCCAGCTCAATGATGTTCGCGGTAAACTCAAATGCATCAACCGACAATTCTTTAAATTGCTTGTTATCCAGCGGGCTTATTCCAAAAAACACGACCTCGCCAACACGAAAGTGATTTACATCCTTGGGTACTGAACCTGTCTCGATTAGCGGCAATGTGATGGATGTACCACCAGATACAAATTTTAACTCCTTATTAAATTTCGCAGAAATAAGTTCCTTATAAAGTGACAACTGTAGCAGTTTGTCGTAAGTAGGTTCTACGCCATACATGCAACCTAAATTCGAGCCAATCCCAATGATGTCAACATTTGAAAGCTCAAACACTTTTTCATAAAAGCTCATTAATTCGCTTCGTTTCACACCTTCTCTTAGCTCACCAAGCTCAACCATAATAATAATTTGGTGAATTTTGTTTGCCTTTTTAGCTGCCTCATTTAACGCAATAATTGTTTTAAACGAGCTATTAAGAGAAATCTCTGCATACTTAATAATATCATCGGCATAGATTTTTGCCGGTGGCTTAATGTAGATCGTACGCATTCCCGGATTTACCTCTTTCAGGTTTTTCAGACTTGTTAATCGGGAGTCGCCAATGGAATGAATGTGATCAATCACATCATCGGTAAGTACATATTTTAGGAATTCTTTGTCACCCGAGAACACTTTGGTTACCAGACTCCAGGTAATATTATTATCCTTAAAGTACTTACTTAAAAATCTAATATTGTTTTTAATCTTCTCAGTTGAAATCGTAAGTTCTGCCATGCTATTTTTTTAATCGCATTTCTAAATACGGATTAGTGAATCCGAGTTTTTCGTATAATATTTTTGCCGGATTATTTGCTTCAACGTGTAAAGCGATATCGCCCTGTGCGTAATCAATTGCCTTTTGCATTAAAGTTTTGCCAAAACCTTTACCTCTATAATCCTTGTGCGTAGCAATGTATACGAGTATATTTTCTGGAATATAGCCGCCCATGCCCGTTTGGTTAATTACTGTTGCTCCAACCAATACATTGTCTTCATGAATTAACATGGTGAAACCTCCAAATGAGGTGAACTCTTTTAACGAAAAGTCGATAGCTTTTTGAATATCTTTTTTGGGATCGCCAAACTCTTGTAAGTGATCAAAGAGAAAATCGATGATTTCCATCTTCTCCGTAGCGTTTGGTTTATTTATCGGGTCAAAAATTTTTGTAGTCGTCATATTATGTATTTTTCCGATAATGTATAATAATTTATGAGTTATCAAAAAGAAAATCACTCTTTTAGCAAATGCCTTGCAGATCCGACACCTTCATCTATAAAAAGTCAAGAGCTTTTAGTTACCGCGAAAAAGGTTGCCTTTCCGGTTTTATTGTACTAGAAACCCGCAGAAAAACCAATGACAATTAGGTATATGGCAAAAACAATTTCTTGCAAAGCCATTGGAAGATTTAACAGGAGATAGTTTGAACTTATCACGGTTAAACGTTTTGCAAGCACCAGAACACTTGCCATTATGGCCACCAGTGCTGCAGCTATTCCCCATATTGCCAGCCACCCCACAATTAGCATTGATTGATAAAACACTATATTCATAGCAATACTCCCCATACAGAGCGCGATAATCATTGCACCATGATTTATTACATCGCGATGCGATTTAAGGCAGTCGCCCTTTATTGAGATGGCCTTAAGCGCAGTCTTGCTAGCTTTAGCATAAATGCGACTAACCTTTAATATTCGGAAGAGCAAAGAAGTGCCCCATAAGACAAAAAGCACTGCCAACAGTCTAAACCCAAGAAACCCTAAAGCAATTTGTGCATTATATGTTTTTACAATTGAAAATAAGATAATTGCGATGAACAGATACAAAATTGCCAAAAGCAACTGAAATACAGCTGCTCTTTTTACTTGAGAAGAATTGACCGCCGTTTGCTTTAAATAGTCCGAGCCATCAATTACTTTAGATACACTAAATAGACCGACAACTATAACCAGCAAGTATAGTATCCCAACGATTATTGCTTGCTCTCGGAGTGCATCCATTTTATTTAGCTGTTAACAATCAGGCTAGCCTAATTCCAAGTTCCTACTAGGTCATAACATTATCTTTCAATCAATGCTTTTATCAATTTTACATTATCTGCATTTTGTCCGTTGTCATAAATCGTTGTTCTGCAAGCCGGTTTGCTTTCAATGCTAATTGTATCGGTCAATGCGCTTATCGTAATTCTTTCCCCTCTAAATAACCACGTAACTTTTGTGCGTCCAACAATCATGATTCTTAAATTGCAATTTCCAGTTTTTTGTAGCTTCGTTAGTCTTCAGCAATTCGTATATATCCTGAATTGATTTCATGCTGGTAAGGAGTTCACTATGTGAAAGATTAAAATCATCATCATGTAGCTCCCGTCCACTGAACATTCGTTTCGACTTCTTCATACTGTTTATTGAAGACCAAGACATAAAACCACCAAAGAACACGATTAAGAAAACCGTTTTCAGCAAATAAAATTCTCCATCATTCATATAATCGAAACACGTCATTAGCAATCCAAAGCTTAGTCCGTGAGCTAAAAACAATTGCAGGTGAGCTTTTCTGATATTATTCATTGATTTATCTTTTTTTTGGAAAAATGATTCATGTTCTATTGATTACATCCAAGAGTTGCGCATAAGCTACCCAGACATAAAATATTTAAACGTTCAAAGCTATTTCCTCTGGACACTACCAAATTACATCATCCAGAATTTCAATTGGCCCGTTGTAGCTAAACTTTACAAGATCACTACTTACATCAGTTATTCCTTCAGCAGAAATTACCACGGCTCCGTCTGTTGACTTAAGATTAACTACCAGTGTGGATACCACACCTTCATCTCCACCAGTGTGGTCGGTGCCCATAAAGGTGGTATTCAAATAAAAGGCACAGGTTTCTACAACAACTTGTTTATCAACTGTAGTAATCCCCATTAGTGCATCACGTATTTCGCTTAGATCTCCCAAAAGCTCAAGTACGTTTCCTGTTCCATTAATTTCGTATTCGTTAACCAGGCTTACTCCAGACCAGAGTGTAAGTATTTGAAAACCATCTTTTGATTGATCAGAGAAAATAAAATTCTGATAATTACCTTCACTTAGCTCGTACTTTGTTCCTTTGTAAATAATATATTTTCCAGACTCAATGTTTATATCCATTGTTGCTTTCGACTCAGCATTTAAATCATCAATGGCTACAACCTTTATGGTATGATTCCCAAGTTCTACATCGGCTGTATTCCATAAAAATGAATAAGGAAAACTTGATGAAGAAGCAACACCAATATCATCGATATAAAATCTCACCTCCTTAATGGAGCCATCACCGTCATTTGCATCTACCACAACGTTTACAATGTCACCATGCTCGATCTTCGCTCCCATTAATGGCGCGGTAATGGAACAATTAGGTTTCTGATTTTCTTCCTCGCAAGCAGAAAGCATGGTAAAAAAGAGCATGATAACGCCTAAGTTCACAAGTAGTTTTTTCATGGTATTTATTTTCAAGTTATTGATTAATCATTTTCAGCTCATAGCATGCGCCCAACATCTGACATAGTTGGCTGTAAAGAAAATGAACTTTTCTTAATCGAGCGCTCTCAATTGCACTTATTCTTTCCTTAAGGTTTTAAGAAAAACAATTTTAGATCTACGACTTTTGTTAACATAAGCAAGTGCATTTTATCCTTCTTGTCCATATTCCAGGAGAGCAACATAAGGATCTCCTTGCAGACCTAGCTCAAGAGCAAATGCAGGTTCAGTCTTGTAGCCTTTCTTTTTAAGTTGAATAATTCGCTGCCTGAAATCTTCACCATACTTATTAATCAAATCATTTTCAATAAGCATATGGCGATAGGCATTTTGTAGTTTAGTCGGAATGGCCTGACCAAAAATTTCGATCTCAAAATCGGCGATCCGAAAGTTAGCAACAACGGAGGGTGATGCAAGTGTTGAATCGGACACGAGCTTAAAACCAGTGGTATGTTTAAATTTTTCAATCACATGTTGCTCAAAGTTTATTTTGTCCTTAAAACAACAGATGATGTCAAGGTCGCTTTTGTCAACATCAATATTTATGGGAATGGTGCCCACTAAAATAGGGTCAAACTCACGAAGCGAGTCAAGAATTGAATTCTTCGTCAAAGCCGTATAAGCAAGCTTTTGCTTTTTATTGCCTACTTGCAAATAGTCAATATTCTTAAAGTTGATTACTGACTTGATATCAATTGCCATAACAACATTTAACACGCCCAATGCCGGGTACGCAATAGTTGGCACCCGGCATTAGAAAACCAATTATCTATCTAACTTTGTAAATCTGATATTGCTTTCGTTGCCATTGTCAAGTAAAACTTTTATAAAATAGCTACCCGCTTGAAGCGTTGAAATATCCACATTAACCTTTGCTGTATGCTGCAATTCTTGCTGAGAGAGCTTGTTTCCTAGCAAATTATAAATCTCCAGTGTTGCATGTTTGTATTGCAACTTTATGTCAACAGTTAGAAATGTTCTTGCCGGATTTGGATAAACCGTAATTGCAGCATTTAATGTATTGCTTGTAGCAATTCCCATTATTGGATCTATTATTACTTGCTGGGTTGATTCGTCTGACTCACCACACTTATATGTAGTAAGGGTTACAGCAAAGGTACCGCTGGTATCGTACTGATGCAGTGGGTCCTCCTGAGCAGAGTTATTTCCATCGCCAAAATCCCAAACTAGGGAATCAACATCGCTAGCTAAACTTTCAAAAGCAACTTCCTGGTTATTTACCACTGCGGTAAAACTAGATGCTGCCAGATTCACGGTATAGTCCCATAGAGGCAGGTTATCATAAACCACTGTTTTGGCAGCGGCTTTTACAATATTGGCATCATTTGCAGAAAGTGTAGAATTCCATGTAATAAATGTTGGATCTTTTTTAAAGATAGCTGTATAAAAACAGCAAGCTGCAGCATATGATCCCAAAAGCGACGGATGCGACTCGTCACCTGAGTACAGTTCCAATGCTGGATAATTATTACGGATGTATCTCCAAACGGGTCCTACCGGCGACATCTCAGCTTCATTCTCGTTTGCCATATAGGTATAAGTAGCTGTTAGAGCACTGTCCATGCCTTCATACGTGCATACCCATGAAACAAATTGACAATTCTGCGCATCACCATTCTTACGGCCCCAGGTTACATAAAACATAGGTTCAGAGCATTCGTAATTAGCTCTTATGGTATCGCAAAGTGTTTCGGCATATGGAAAAACTTCAGCCTGCATTTGCGACCATCCCCAGGAAGGTTCCTGACTTTGCGCCTGAAGCACCACATAATCCCAATCGTTGGTATATATTTTATTAATTGATGATCCGTTTGAAACATGCCCCATAAAGCGTTCACCTCCTGGCGTATTACTATCAAACACCAATGTATCACCAGCACTTAAAGCTGCATCATAAACCATTTGAGGTAAATTATTAACCCCTGTATAACTGTTACCAAGAAACAGCACCTTCTTACTAAACTGTGCATTAATATCGTACTGTAAAGCTAGCAGCAGGCTAAGCACTATTACTAGTTTAACTGCCAATTGAAGTCTCTTTCTCATCTTATTCATTTATGTGTGGTGTTTAAAAAACATCAGACCAAATTAAGCTCTTTAGGTTGCCTTTCAAAATTAATATCTGTTAATGTTATTGAGCAGAAAGAAGGTTAGATGTTGGATGCCAGGTCCTAGGTATAAGCTGTTAATTGACACTATCTTTTAAACATCTTACACTATTACCGGCATACCACACTACCGGTAGTCGCCCAATATAATCGGCTCTGTGAATAACTTCTCGTCTAAACCGATCAGTAGAAGTCCACCAAAATGCTGAATAACCTTCAAGAGTGTAGGTATGTGCATTAAGGCTGGCTCCACCTGGTAATGCTTTAAATCCATACAAATCAAGTCCATTCCCTGTAATCCCTGCTGATTCCCACAAATTCCACCCTTCCTCGGCTTTCAGCATAAGACCAGCATCGGTTCCTCTGGAAGAATAAGCATAATCCCAATCAGGATTTGGGTAGTCAAGTTCATTATCTACTTCTCCTTCTAAAATCTTCCATTCCTCATCAGTAGGCACATGCCAGCCAACA
Source organism: Bacteroidales bacterium (assembly GCA_041584015.1). Lineage (GTDB taxonomy): Bacteria > Bacteroidota > Bacteroidia > Bacteroidales > M50B96 > JBFHES01. The sequence continues at coordinate 10,178 of JBFHES010000069.1, read as the reverse complement.
GGACAAATACCTTGTACACCCGGAGTATCATTATATTGCATCATTTCTTTCCAGTTGTACAAACCACCATATTTATCGCAATTCTCAGGCAATCCATTGTAACAGTATTTCTCAATCACTCCATTTTCCTCTTGTACATTGGGATCCGTAATCATCACACCAACATTCAGATTTTCTTTCATCCAGCATTGATTGCCAATAACAACAGTATTGTACACATTCCCATCAGCATCTGTTACCGTAGGAGCTCCGGGACAAGACAATGCAGGTGATCTGCTTATGATGTACCGCTCTATGGTGCTGGTATCTGAACCAATATTATTAGACACAATCAAGCTTACTGAAAAAACACCAATCGAACTATATTCGTGCACAGGGTGCTCCTCGGTACTTGTGGTGCCATCGCCAAAATCCCAATACCAAGTTGTTGGTCCAATTGAATAATCACTTGACAGATTTAAAAAACTCACCAGATATGGAGCTATTCCACTTGTATCAACAGCTTCAAAAGCCGCTTCAGGTAAATTTCCAGGATAAACCACTTTCTCTGTCTGCGCATCGCTTATTAAAGCCTCTGCTCCTCTCAAGGGTTTAATTGCTGATGGAACAATGGTAATTGTAATTTCGTCTGAACTAGTTAATCCATGATTGTCGCTGACCATGGCTTTAATCGCATGCCCCCCTTTCGACATGTTCGTTGTTATCCAGGTGTAGTTTAAATACTGAGGAGTAAGCCCTTCGATCTCAAACTCATTAATTTGAAGAGTCCAATCCGCAATTGTACCATCCGTATCTTCAGCGTCAAGCAAAATGGTAACTGTATCTCCCCTAACAATTTCCTGACCATCTGCAGGTGAAATAATTTTACATGTAGGAGCCTTCTTCTCTTCCTCTTTCTTGCATCCTTCAATTTGAACAAGCAACAGCATACTAAGAATAATTATTAAAAAAGATAAGCGATACTTCATGAATACTCAATTCTTAAAATCGTGATAAAATTAACTTTTTAATCTGAACATCGATAATAAGCGGATTATAGGTTAAAGGTTGTAAGTTGTAACTTTATAATATCCTGCCTCAACAGACGTAGAGCCATCATACTCATAACATTTCAGTGAATTGAAAATTCGTCAATTGCTTTTAAGCAGCATCTAGTAATTCAGCAACAAAAAAAGTGTTTCCCTCTAGATAGCTTGGCTACGGTGCAGTAGTATGACAGATTTGCATTAAACCTTTCAAAAAAGGCAACTATCACAAAACCAGAAGCGTCTTAGCTGCCAATAATCGGAAACAACTATTTATTGCTACAAAGATTTCATAATATGATATCTTTCAGATCACGATACATTACTAACAATAGTTACTAACTAACAACTATGAATATGAAAAGTATTTACATCATTCTGGCACTCTTCCTCAGCAGCTTCATGTGCACGAATAATCTTGAAGCGCAAAACATTTTTGTAGACTCCTCATCAACCTGCACCTCATGCAGCGGATTGTCGTGGAGCCAGGCCTACCAATCGCTACAAAACGCATTGGGTGTTGCTACAAGTGGCGACACCATTTTTGTGGCTCAAGGAACTTACTTTCCTGATAACGGCCTTGGTATTCCGAATAATAAGCGCGATACATCATTCGTAATTACCAGTGGAATTACCGTATTGGGTGGTTATCCGTCCGGAGGTGGAACGCGCGACTGGCAAACAAATACAACTACACTAAGCGGAGAAATTCAACAGGATGGAGACAGCACCAATAATAGTGTAAATGTTGTTTACACCGAAAACGTATCAGCACAAACGGTGGTAAATGGTTTTATAATAAGAGAAGGATATGCAATAGTTGTATTACCTGAAATATTTGGAAACAGCGGTGGCGCCTGGTATAATATGGGCGAAGGAGCAGGAAATAGCTCAAATCCACACGTAATCAATTGCCATTTCTATAAAAACTTTGCCTTAAGCGGTGGAGCATTATTTAACAATGGCCGAGATGGTGGTTCGGCCAATGCCACAATTGAAAACTGCATTTTCGAAGCCAACTTTGCAGAGTATTATGCAGGAGCCATTCATAACGACGCCATGTATGGTGAAAGTAGTCCGGTAATTATTGGTTCAACATTTATTAACAATCAAAGCGCTGGAAAATGCGCAGGCATATACAACAGAGGTAGTCATACTGGTATGAGCAACCCGATAATTACACATTGCGAATTTTACAATAATATTTCAGATGATGATGCCGGTGCCATATGGAACGATGGAACCAACAACGGAACTTGTAATCCTCAAATAATCAATTGCACATTTGCAAATAACGAAGCCTGGGGAAAAGGTGCAGCAGTTTATAGCGATGGCAACCTTGGCGAATGCCATCCAACATTCATAAATTGCAGCATTGGCGAAAATGATGGTTTCAGCTCTGGCGGTTCGGTGTTCAACCATGGCTATAGTGGCACCTCTGCTCCTTCATTTATCAATTGTATAATCTGGGGCACTGGTTATAACATTCTTTACAACCAGGGAGCTACACCTACTTTTAATAATTGCAACATAAAAACCTCTGGCGGTAGCAGCTCGTGGAATACTCTTTACGGAATTGATGGTGGAAATAATCACGAATTTGATCCCCTCTTTGTTGATGCAGATAACAATGACCTCCGTTTACATATTTGTTCTAAAGCAATTGATGCCGGCAGCAACGACAGTATTCCAGCAACTCTGCTTACTGACATTGATAATAATTCAAGAATATTCAACGCAGCAACAATTGATATAGGAGCCTATGAATTTCAAGGCGCTCCTAGCTTTATTACTGTTGATTCCATAACAGTAATAAATGCCATTGAATGTAGCACACCATTCGGTCAAGCCGAAGTACACTTCACATCACCTGGCGGCTTTCCGGACTTTTTATGGGACAACATGGAAAATACCGTAATTGCTGATTCTCTAAGCCACGGTATACATAAAGCAATTGTGAGCAACACCATTAGCGGCTGCTCCGACTCAACCACCATACTAATCGAAATTGGCACATTGGAATCTGTTATTTACGTAGACTCCGCGGCAAACGGACTCAATACTGGTTGCAATTGGGCAGATGCCTTTGTGAGTTTGCAGGATGCACTATTAAATGCCCAGAGTGGTGATTCCATTTTGATTGCTGGCGGAACATACTTCCCTGATGAATACATGTCTGATGATTTTAATGACCGTTTCCTCTCTTTTCAAATACCCGACAGCGTAGTTGTTCTTGGAGGCTATCCAAGCGGTGGTGGACAGCGCAACTGGACACTTAACAAAACTATTCTCGATGGAGACATTCAGCAGGATGGTGATAGCTCCTATAACACCTACCAGATAGTAAAGACGCTTAATGTTTCTTCACAAACAATTATTGATGGCCTCATCATTAGAAACGGTAATGCGAATGCTAATTCGTCAACAGAATATTATGGAGGCGCCTGGTATAATGATGGATCAAATGCAGGAAACAATTCCAGCCCAATTATTCGCAATTGCCTGTTTACAAACAATTATGGCAAATATGGTGGTGCTTTCTTCACACGCGGACGATATTCAGGCAACAGCAGTCCTACACTTATTAATTGTATTTTTATTGGTAATGCTGCTTATCTGGGAGGTGCAGTATATAACGATGGTCGATCGTCAGGAATCTGCGATGCACAATATATCAATTGCACATTTACACAAAACACAGCAAGTTACAAGGCCAATCCAATTTACAATGATGCACGCTATGCTGGATCATCAACATCAACATTTGCGAATTGCATTATCTGGGATAATGATGATAATTTAATCTATAATAACGAGGCTTCACCAGAATATATAAATTCAATAGTTGCAGCAAGCGGTGGTAGCGCTAATTGGAATCCTGATTTTGGAGTTAGCCTTAGCGGAAATATCGACAAGGATCCGCATTTTGTTGATGTTAGCAATCATAACCTTAACCTTGATGCTTGCTCTTACGCCATTGATGCGGGACTTAACTCAGCTATTCCAGCCTTGATGCTAAGCGACTTTGATGGAAATGCAAGACGCTATAACAATGGAACTATTGATATAGGTGCGCTGGAATATCAAGGCATTGGCAGTTATCTAAAAATTGATTCCATAAATGTGCTGCAAAATTCATCCTGTGGTTTACCTGTTGGTCAGGCAGAAGTGTTCTTCAGCGCGGCAGTTACAAATATTAATATTTTATGGGACAATGGAGAAACGACATCTATCGCCAGCTCACTTAACTTTGGCGCTCACCAGTGCTGGATTACAAGTCCTAACTCTAGTTGTGTTGATTCTGCTTTAACTATAATTGATATGGAAATGTCGAACACAGTTATTTATGTAGACTCTGCTGCTATCGGCACAAACACCGGTTGTAGCTGGACCGATGCTTTTAATTCATTACAGGACGCAATACTAAATTCTGATGCAGGAGATTCCATTCTTGTAGCTAAAGGCACCTACTATCCGGATGTATACAATGGACTGGATCATAACGACCGATTCAGATCATTTAACATTCCCGACAGCGTAACTGTTTTGGGTGGATTCCCCAATGGTGGTGGCACAAGAAACTCCATGATAAACAAAACCGTGATGTGTGGTGAAATTCAGCAGGACAACGACAGCACCAACAATACATACCATGTGGTTAAAACTGAATTTGTATCACCCGTAACCCATGTTGATGGATTTACAATTCGATACGGAAGCAGTAATGCTAACTCAGAATATGATGGAGCAGGCTGGCACAACAATGGCTCGGGAGTTAATAATAGTTCAAGTCCTACCATTAGTAATTGTACCTTCTATAAAAACAAAGCCTATAATGGAGGAGCCTTTTATAGCACTGCCAACGATACCGGCTACTGTGCGCCTCTTATTGTAAACTGTATTTTCATAAACAATAGCGCTGAGCAAAAAGGAAGTGCGATGTACAACAAGGCCTACTACGATGGCAGCAACCAACCCAAAATCGTCAACTGTACATTTGTTGGAAATAGAACCATTGCTTATAATACAGTAAATGACAACGGTGTGATAAACAATTCGCATTGCGATACTTTCACCATTTCAAATAGCATCTTCTGGGGTAACAAAGAACCTATTCTCGATAATTATGAAACCACTACCATTATAGAGAATTGTCTTATTCAGGGAGGTGTTATCCTTGGCCAGTGGAATCCATATGATGGAATTGATGGAGGCGGAAATATTTGTATCGATCCTCTTTTCACCAATCCTGAAAATGGTGATTATAGTTTAAGCGCGTGTTCAAAGGCAATCAATGCTGGCATGAACAGCAGCCTGCCACCAACTTACACGCACGACTATGCAGTAAATCCACGAATTTATGAAGGGAGCATCGACATAGGCGCATTCGAATATCAGCATACATTAAACCACTCATACATTGATTCCACCAGCGTGCTGCAAAGCGCCACCTGCTCAGGCTCTGGTCAGGCACAAGTTTTCTATTCTGCAAGCAACGGTAGTTCATCAGTCATCTGGGATTCGGGAGAATCAACCGACATTGCCACAACTCTCTCTGGTTCACAAATGGTTTGGGTCACCAACTCACTTAGTGCATGTAAAGATTCGGCTCTCGTTTTTGTCCCGGTAACAAATACCACAGGCGTCATCTATGTAGATGCCAGTGCAAATGGAACAAACACTGGATGCTCCTGGACAAATGCATTTAATAATCTTTCGGATGCTTGCCTGAACGCGACTTATGGCGACAGTTTATTTGTTGCTGCAGGAACTTATTATCCTGATAATTTCAGCGATCTGGATATGAACATCAGAACCAATACCTTCTTAATCCCTGATGGCGTGGCTGTAATGGCTGGTTATCCATCAGGAGGCGGAATAAGAGACTGGCGCGTGAACAAGACTATATTATCTGGTGAAATTCAACAAGACAATGACACATCAAACAATGCATATAATGTGGTAAACTTTAAAAATGCATCGGATGCAACCCTACTCGACGGCTTTGCAATTGTAAGTGGGAATGCCAGCGCATTCAATCAATTCGAAAAAGGTGGCGCGATATACAATAATGGATCTGATTCATTAAATATCTCATCACCGAAAATCATCAATTGTCAATTTAAAAAGAACCACGCCACGCTAGGAGGTGCAATCTATAACAATGGTGGAGATTACGGCACCTGTGATCCACAAATCTTGGATTGCAAATTTATTGGCAATAGCGCACGGAGCGCCTCTGCTGTGTACAATAACGCAAGAAAAGGAAGTTGCTCTCCAACATTTATCAATAATTTGTTTGTTGATAATTATGCACGATATTCAGGCACCATGTTTAATTATGCACTGAAAAATGGGACATCAAACCCAACATTAACGAACTGCACATTTGCTAAGAATAGTAACAACTTTAACTATGGTGTATTGTACAACTATACCGATACAGGCAGTTGTGTTCCAGTATTAAGCAATTGCATATTCTGGAATACATCAAGTCAAACATCTCAAGAGATTAATAATGGAGGTACTGCAAACCCTGTGGTAACAAATTGCATTGTACAAAATTCATCGGGTGCTGGGACTTTCAACTTTGATCCAAATTTTGTGAACTCTGATAGTTTAGATTTCCACCTACAGGAAGGCTCACCAGCAATTAATGCGGGTACAAGCAGCCTTGGTAACTTGCCATTAAATGATCTTGATGGGCACACCAGAATTTATGGATTTGACGTTGATCTGGGTTGCTATGAATTCATTCCAAATCAGTCGCAGATTTTACAAGAAGTAAACACTGTAATTTGCGAGGGTGACAGCCTTTGGGTAGGACCGTTCTGGCATACCACTACTGGAATCTATACCGACTCAATAATTTCTTCAATTGGAGGAGACAGTATTGTGATTACAACTTTAGTTGTTCATCCAATTCCAGCGATTTATTTTGGACCAGACCAGAGTGTTGCTGGCGATTCTGTTATAATATTAAACGCGAGTCCGGGATTAATTAGCTATAACTGGAGTACTGGATCAACTTACCAAATTACCAACATTGACTCAACAAATATAACCGATGGAAATGTTGCCATAATTTGGTGCGAAGTAACCGACCACCATGCATGCGTTAATAGCGATACTATAGCCATTACATTTAACATATTAAATGCAATGGCGCAGCTACCTGCGCAATTCGATCTATCTGCCTATCCAAACCCTAGTTCTGGGAAGGTGTTTCTAAAGTCATCTGTAACCATACAAAAATTAGAAGTTTACTCAATTAAAGGGCAGCTAATCTTATCAAAGGCTATTAATGAAATATCTGCTGAAATAAATTTAGGAGCTGAAGCAGAAGGTCTCTACTTTATTAAAATACAAACAGCCAAGGGTACAGTAATAAAAAAGATTAACAAGATATAGATCCGATTTACGTTTCGGGCTAGACCTTTGTGATATCACATTAATTCTCATGAGCACTTATTGCAATCGAAGCAGTAGGTGCTCTTTATTTTTCGAGACAAATGCTTCAAGTAAAACACTTCGAATTATATTTGCAGCCTTATGATAGAATTTCCCGACCCACGATTAGCAGACGATGAAGGCTTATTAGCTCAAGGTGCTGAACTAAGCCCAGAGATACTGCTTTCAGCATACTGTCAGGGAATCTACCCATGGTTTAACGAGGGAGAGCCTGTTTTGTGGTGGTCGCCAAATCCAAGAACCATACTAAAACCCGAAAGCTTTAAACTTAGGAAAAGTCTGCGTCAGGTAATTAATAAGGGTACGTTTGAACTTAGAATTGACACGGCTTTTAGGGATGTTATTTCCAGCTGTGCTCATACCCCTCGAGTAGGACAGTTTGAAACATGGATTACCAATGACATTATTGAAGCTTATGTAAATCTCTATGAATTAGGCTTTGCTCACTCCTTTGAGAGTTGGTATGACGGAAAATTAGTTGGGGGATTGTATGGTGTTTCCATAGGCAATTGTTTTTTTGGAGAATCCATGTTTTTCACAAAAACAGATGCCAGTAAGGTGGCGTTTTATCATTTGGTCCAGTTTGCATTAAAACACAAATTCGCCTTTATAGACGCCCAGCAGGCCACCGGACACTTAATTAGTTTGGGGGCAAAAGAAATCCCGCGCAACGATTTCTTAGACTTGCTGAACCGTAGCATTCAAAACAAAACCATGCAGGAAAAATGGACTAACCTGGAAGAGTAAGACAAACTACGCATCAACTATAACAAGTAAACATTGAGCAACACCTACAATTGCTAGCGTTCTTTTGTTTTTAAAATACGAGCGTATTCTAGTTCATTCTTAAATTTCCTAAGAGCTTCCTCCCAATCATCCACTGAGATAGCATCTTTATGAATTCGAGCGGCATCCATGGTTGCTTGTTTAATTTGATCCGCCCAAACATCAATCCGGGCATTTACCACTTTTTTAGAAAATGCTCCGCCAATAAATACAGATCGCAGACTATCATACTCCTCGGTAAAGCCTGCCCAGCCACGGGTGAGTTTATCGCAGGCTGCCGATTTTTGCCAAAAGCCGTACTTGCCATATGGGAACCGATGACAATCATGGCTAATTTCGCCCCAATCATCGGCAATAGCAGTTATAGCACTAACATCGTGAATTATATTTTCAAAAGCATTATCCAAATCCCAAGGAATTAAATATAATTTCTCTGATTCAGAATCTTCGTACCAATAATAGTTATGATTACCGCAACCATGTTCGCCACAGTACCAATGAAAAGCACCGTCATCATTCCGGATCATTCTGTCGACAACTACGTAACTAATAATCTGATCGATCTCCATGCGCCTATTTATTAGCGCTGGTAAATCCTCATCACTGCTGTTCATTAATTCATCCGCAAAGGATTTCATTATTTCGACACTAGCGTTTTTTCCTTTATTAGTTTTCAAAGCTGCTCTAAAGGCATCCTCGTCATTTGCTCCTCCTCGCCATTTCAATGGCCACACTTCTTTGTAAAGATTACCATCTGCATGCTTATAATTATATGCAACAAATTGTTTGTCGATTTGCTCAGTAAGTGCATACACGCCGTAATAGCTACCATTAATGATTAACTTGGCATGCACCGAACGTGGAGCTGACACCCCCATTTCTCTAAACAGCCAATAGCCCAAACGTTCATGCATTTGAGTTGGGTCAAGATTTTGAGAGTGGAATTGGAGTTTCTTTAATCCATAAAACGTTTTAGCCTTATCCTTCCAATTGATTTTAATTTTCAAGGAAAGTTTAGTCGCAGTTTTACGCCCCGAAGGATTGGCCCAGTCGCTGCCTGAAACAGCGTTTACAAAAGCACCAACAGAACCTTTATACCGAATCCCAACCGGACTAATTATTTCATCATTAAACATAAGACTTCCTTCAACATATTCTTCTGCCGCAGGGTCGCCATCAAGATGCTTTAAAGCAATTTCAGAAAGCTTTAATTCAAATGTAAATAAGCTATCCTGGTTAAATATGTAATCTGAACTCTCGCTCAAATAGCGCTCATTACCTTCGGGAGTAATGTTAGATGCACCCGATTTTGTATGTGAATAGGGAGGACTGCACGCAGCAAATAGCCAAACAACGCTGATCAGATAGATAATATTTGTAATCCTCTTCATTCCTAACAAGCTAATTTTATAATTTATTTATCACCGTTCGTTCTATTAACTCAGACAGATGCGCCAACACCTCGTAATTCAGTTGATCACTTATATCGCTAAAGGCACTGACTTTTATTTCTAAATTGTTTTGCTTTCCAATAATTACAACCTCATCTCCTACCGCCGCATCGGGTATATCTGTAATATCTGCGATGATCATATTCATGTTTACAACACCTATTACCCCACACCGCTGTCCGCGAATCAACACTCTGCCTTTATTACTTAAAGAACGACTGTAGCCTCCTGCATAACCAACCGGAATGAGCGCTGTTTTAATGTCGTGTTGTGCCAGGTACGACATGCCATAACTAACAAAGTCGCCTGTTTTAATTTCTTTAATCGACATGATCTGACTTTGCCATCCGAGAATCCTATCCAAAGGATCGGTTTTATTCGTTTTGTTGTTTACATATTTAATAAATGTTTCGATGCTCGACCAAAATCCGTACATCATGATACC
>JBFHES010000068.1:0-17932 GCA_041584015.1 Bacteroidales bacterium | reverse complement strand
TGCTATTATCGTTGTAGCTGGTACTGATGGCCCTATGCCTCAAACTCGTGAGCACATCTTGTTAGCACGTCAGGTAAACGTACCTAAATTGGTAGTGTTTATTAATAAAGTAGACATGGTTGACGACGAAGAGCTTCTTGAGTTAATCGAGATGGAAGTTCGTGAGTTATTAGACTTCTATGAATTTGACGGAGACAATACACCTGTAATTTACGGTTCTGCTCTTGGAGCAATGAACGGTGAAGAAAAGTGGGAAGACAAAGTAATGGAGCTTATGGATGTTGTTGATACTTGGATTCCAATACCTCCACGTGACGTTGAGAAACCATTCTTGATGCCTGTTGAAGATGTATTCTCGATTACTGGTCGTGGTACTGTAGCTACCGGTCGTATTGAAACTGGTGTTGTTAACTCTGGTGAAGAAATTAACCTTATTGGACTAGGTGCTGAAGGTCGTAAGACTGTTTGTACTGGTGTTGAGATGTTCCGTAAGATTCTTGATCGCGGTGAAGCTGGTGACAATGTTGGTCTATTGCTTCGTGGTGTTGACAAGAAAGAAATCAAGCGTGGTATGGTATTAGCTAAGCCTGGTTCAATTAAGCCGCATACTAAAGTTAAAGCTGAGGTATACGTTCTTAAGAAAGAAGAAGGTGGACGTCACACTCCATTCCATAATAATTACCGTCCTCAGTTTTACATTCGTACATTAGATGTAACTGGTGAAATTAAACTTCCAGAAGGAGTTGAAATGGTAATGCCTGGTGATAATGTTACTATTGATATCAACTTGATTTATCCTGTTGCTTGTAATGTTGGACTACGTTTCGCAATCCGTGAAGGTGGTAGAACAGTAGGTGCTGGACAGATTATTGCAGTTGAAGACTAAACAATAAAGGCTTTAAAAAGAAGATTCGGTAAAGCTACTGCTCTTACCGATCTTCTTTTATAAACAAACGGGTGTAGCTCAGTTGGTAGAGCACTGGTCTCCAAAACCAGGTGTCGGGCGTTCGAGTCGCTCCTCCCGTGCAATCAGAATGAAGATACAATGAAACTGAAATTATACTTTGAAGAAACATACAACGAACTAGTTCATAAAGTAACATGGCCAAGTTGGTCTGAACTGCAGAACAGTGCTGTTGTAGTTATGATTGCATCTTTAATTATTGCTCTCATTGTTGCATTAATGGATACAGGATTTAGAAAAGTGATGGAAGCTGTTTACAGCATGTTCTAATAACATATTCAACGGGGAGTTAAGATGGGAGAAATTGATAAAAAATGGTACGTTGTACGGGCCATTGGTGGTAAGGAGAAGAAAGTTAAAGAGTCTATCGAAAACGAGATTTCTCTTCACAACCTAGAAGACTACGTAGCCCAGGTACTAATTCCTATTGAAAAAATCTATCAAATCCGTAAAGGGAAAAAAATATCTAAGGACAGAAATTTATTTCCCGGTTATGTATTAATAGAAGCAGCACTTGTTGGAGAAATTCCACATATCATAAGAAACATTACTAATGTAATTGGTTTCTTAGGTACAGAAAAAGGTGGAGATCCTGCTCCAATGAGAGTTTCTGAGGTGCATAGAATACTTGGTAAAGTAGATGAATTGGCAGCAAGCGATGAGGAAATTAACGTTCCTTTCTACGTTGGCGAGTCAGTTAAAGTAATAGATGGTCCGTTTAACAGCTTCACAGGTATTATTGAAGAAGTAAACGACGAGAAGAAGAAACTTAAAGTGATGGTAAAAATATTTGGTAGAAAAACTCCGCTCGAGCTTAGCTTCATGCAAGTAGAGAAGGAGTAATTCCCTGTTTTTATCATATTATAAATAGAATAATTATTAGCGATGGCAAAAGAAGTTGAAGGGTTAATTAAGTTGCAGATCAAAGGTGGCGCTGCAAATCCATCTCCTCCAGTTGGACCTGCTTTAGGTGCAAAGGGTGTAAATATCATGGAGTTTTGTAAGCAGTTTAATGCTCGTACTCAAGAAAATGCAGGCAAACTTTTACCTGTCATTATAACTGTTTATAAAGATAAATCTTTTGATTTTATAATTAAGAAGCCACCTGTGGCTGTTCAGATTTTAGAATCTGCAAAGCTTAAATCTGGTTCTGGAGAACCAAACATAAAGAAAGTGGCTACTATCACCTGGGATCAAGTTAAGGCAATTGCTGAAGAAAAGATGCCCGATTTAAATGCATTCACTGTTGAATCTGCTATGAAAATGGTAGCAGGTACAGCTAGAAGTATGGGTGTTGTTGTAAAAGGTGAATTCCCTAGTGCATAATTTTAATACCTGAGCGGAAATGGCTAAAATGACTAAAAATAAGAAAGCTGCAATTGAAAAAATTGATGCAGAAAAAGCTTATACTCTTAACGAAGCAGCTTCAATTCTGAAAGCAGTAACTAAAACCAAATTCGATGCATCTGTCGATATGGATATCAGGCTTGGTGTAGATCCACGTAAAGCAAACCAAATGGTAAGAGGTATTACTACCCTACCACACGGAACTGGTAAAGAGAAAAAAGTATTAGTATTATGTACTCCTGACAAAGAAGCTGAAGCAAAAGAAGCTGGAGCTGATTACGTAGGATTAGACGAATATATACAAAAAATTAAAGACGGCTGGACAGATGTTGATGTAATCATCACCATGCCACCAGTAATGGGTAAAGTTGGACCAATTGGACGAATTTTAGGTCCTAGAGGTTTAATGCCAAACCCAAAGAGTGGTACTGTAACCATGGAAATTGGTAAAGCTGTTAAAGAGGTTAAATCTGGTAAAATCGACTTTAAGGTTGACAAGTACGGGATAATTCACGCTTCCATAGGCAAAGTTTCATTTAATGAAGACCAGATTGTAGACAATGCCAAAGAATTAGTAAGTACTATTATGAAACTAAAACCTGCTTCTGCAAAAGGTACGTATGTTAGAAGCCTATTTATTTCCAGTACAATGAGTCCTGGAATTCAAATAGATGCAAAGTCGGCAGTTGATTAATTAATAAGGAGTTTCGAGAAAGATGAAACGAGAAGACAAATCAGCGATTATTGGTAACCTTGTTGAACAACTGGAAACTTACAAGCACTTTTATGTTACTGATATCGAAGGCTTAAATGCTGAAGATACCAGTGATCTAAGACGCGCCTGTTTTGAAAAAGGTGTTAAACTAATAGTAGTTAAAAACACCCTATTCATTAAGGCTCTTGATAAGAAAGGTGGAGATTATGAGGAGATTAATGGTGCCTTAAAGGGATCATCTGCTATAATGTTTACCGAGACAGCTAATGTTCCGGCAAAAGTTATCAAAGAATTTCGCAAGAAAAAACACGAAAAGCCACTTGTTAAAGCGGCATTCGTAGAAGAGTCAATTTATCTCGGCGACGATAAGCTAGACGCGTTAAGCGCTCTTAAATCGAAAGATGAACTCGTTGCTGATATTGTTGCACTTCTTCAATCACCAGCGAAGAACGTTGTTTCTGCCCTACAATCAGGTGGAAGCATCTTACATGGTGTATTGGAAACGTTGAGTAAAAAAGAGTAAGTAAAAATTAGTACACAATTTTAAAATCTATTAAAATGGCAGATTTAAAAGCATTTGCAGAACAATTAGTTAACCTAACTGTAAAAGAAGTTAACGAATTGGCTGAAATATTGAAGGAAGAGCACGGAATCGAGCCAGCAGCTGCGGCTGTTGCAGTTGCGGGTCCTGCTGGTGGTGAAGCAGCTGCTGTTGAAGAAAAAACAGAATTTGATGTAATTCTAGTTTCAGCAGGTAGTGCTAAATTACAAATTGTTAAGTTAGTAAAAGAATTAACTGGCTTAGGATTGAAAGAAGCAAAAGGTGTTGTAGACGCTGCGCCAGCTCCTCTTAAGGAAGGTGCACCAAAAGATGAAGCAGAAGCTTTAAAGGCTAAATTAGAAGAGGCTGGAGCTGAAGTTGAACTTAAGTAAGGCAACACCTATATAATAAGGTTTTGTGGGTTTAGTCCCGAGCATATCGGGATTAAGCCTTTTTGTTGTTATAAAAAGTTTTACTTAATAAGTCTTCCAATGTCTTCTGAAAGAATTAACTTTTCATCCATAAAAAATAAATTAGAATATCCTGATTTTCTTGAAATTCAGTTAAAATCATTTACTGAATTCTTTCAATTAAACACGACTCCCGAAAGAAGGAGAACCGAGTCTTTGAATCAGGTATTTATGGAGAATTTCCCTATCACAGATACAAGGAACAACTTTGTATTGGAATTTCTCGATTATTCTATAGATCCACCTCGATACTCTATCGATGAGTGTATTGAAAGAGGACTTACCTATTCTGTTCCTCTAAAGGCAAAATTAAAATTATACTGTACCGACCCTGAGCACGAAGATTTTGATACCGTAATTCAAGATGTGTACTTAGGTACTGTTCCTTACATGACTCCTAAAGGCTCATTCGTTGTGAATGGTGCTGAAAGAGTTGTTGTGTCGCAGTTACACAGATCACCTGGTGTATTTTTTGGCCAGAGTGTTCATGCTAATGGTACTAAACTTTACTCAGCCAGAATTATCCCATTTAAAGGTTCCTGGATTGAATTTGCTACCGACATAAACAGCGTAATGTACGCTTATATCGATAGGAAAAAGAAATTACCGGTAACCACACTTCTTCGTGCTATTGGCTACGAAAGTGATAAAGATATTCTGGAAATTTTCGACCTTGCCGACGAACTTAAAGTTTCCAAAACAGGTTTGAAAAAAGTAGTTGGTCGCAAACTGGCTGCAAGGGTATTGAAATCGTGGGTTGAAGATTTCGTTGATGAAGATACAGGTGAAGTTGTATCTATTGAAAGAAACGAAGTTATTATCGATCGCGAAACTGTAATAGAAAACGATCATATCGAAGCTATTGTTGATTCAGGTTCAAAGACCATTCTTTTACACAAAGAGAATCAAAATTTAGCCGATTTCGCAATTATATATAATACACTACAAAAAGACCCGTGTAACTCTGAAAAAGAAGCGGTTCTTTATATTTACCGTCAGTTGAGAAACTCTGAACCACCAGATGACGCAACTGCTCGCGACGTAATCGATAAGTTATTCTTCTCAGATAAGCGTTACGATTTAGGTGAAGTGGGAAGATACAGAATTAATAAAAAACTGAATCTGAACACACCTGTTGACACAAAAGTGTTAACAAAGGAAGATATTATCATGATCATCAAGTACCTTATTGAATTGATCAATTCGAAAACTGATGTAGATGATATTGACCACTTAAGTAACAGACGTGTAAGAACAGTTGGCGAGCAACTTGGAAACCAATTTGGTGTTGGTTTAGCAAGAATGGCACGTACCATCAGAGAGCGTATGAACGTTCGTGATAATGAGGTTTTCACTCCTATCGATCTGATCAACTCAAAAACACTTTCTTCTGTTATCAACTCGTTCTTCGGAACAAACCAGTTGTCGCAGTTTATGGATCAAACAAATCCATTAGCCGAGATGACTCACAAACGTAGAATGTCAGCTCTTGGACCAGGTGGTCTCTCAAGAGAGAGAGCAGGTTTCGAGGTTCGAGATGTTCACTATACACATTATGGCCGTCTTTGCCCAATTGAAACACCTGAGGGACCAAACATTGGTTTGATCTCTTCATTATGTGTTTATGCAAAGATTAACGACCTTGGATTTATTGAAACGCCATACCGTGCAGTTGAAGATGGTAAGATTGTTCTCGACAATGAGAAAATTATCTATCTGAGTGCAGAAGAAGAAGAGAGTAAAATTATTGCACAAGCAAATGCTCCTTTTAAAGAAGATGGTAATTTCGTAAACAAGCGAATTAAATCAAGACTTGAAGCAGACTATCCAGTTTCTACTCCGGAAGAAGTAGATCTAATGGACGTTGCTCCAAACCAGATTGCCTCTATAGCTGCATCGCTAATTCCATTCCTTGAGCACGATGATGCAAACCGTGCATTGATGGGATCGAACATGATGCGCCAGGCAGTGCCATTGTTAGTACCTGAAGCTCCAATTGTAGGAACAGGTATTGAGGCAATTGCTGCAAGAGATTCAAGAAACCTAATTACCGCTGAAGGTGAAGGTATTGTTGAATATGTTGACGCCAACGAAATTGTTATTAAGTACGATAGATCAGACAATGATCGATTTGTAAGTTTTGATGATGACATTAAGCGTTACCTATTACATAAGTTCAAGAAAACAAACCAAAATACAACTGTTAACCTTCGTCCGATTGTATCGAAAGGTGAACGAGTTGTCAAAGGTCAGATTCTTTCTGAAGGATACGGAACAGAGCAAGGAGAACTTGCACTAGGTCGTAACCTGAAAGTGGCATTCATGCCTTGGAAAGGATATAACTTTGAGGATGCAATTGTAATTTCTGAACGAGTAGTTCGCGAAGATGTATTTACTTCAATTCATATTGATGAATATACACTTGAAGTTCGTGACACAAAAAGAGGATTAGAAGAACTTACTTCTGATATTCCTAATGTGAGCGAAGAAGCTACAAAGAATCTTGACGAGAACGGACTAATCAGAATTGGTGCTGTTGTTAAGCCTGGCGATATTCTTATTGGTAAGATTACACCAAAAGGTGAATCAGATCCTTCTCCTGAAGAAAAATTACTTCGTGCAATTTTTGGTGATAAAGCCGGCGATGTTAAAGATGCTTCTTTAAAAGCTTCTCCATCATTACAAGGTGTTGTTATTGAAAAGAAATTATTCTCACGAGCAGTTAAGGACAGAAAGATTAAAACTACTGACAAGCCTAAAATCGAGAAAATCGATGAAAGACTTGAACAACGTATTGCTACTCTTGATGGCCGTTTAGTTGAAAAACTATTTGCTCTTGTGAATGGTAAAACATCGCAAGGTGTTAAAAACTACTATAACGAAGATGTAATTCCTAAAGGAACCAAGTTCACTCAGAAATTACTTACCGAAATAGATTACTTGAATGTGAATCCTAACAAATGGACAACAGACAAGTCTAAGAACGACCTTATTAAATTATTGCTTCATAATTATACTACCAAGCATAAGGAGTACGAAGCGGATAATAAGCGTGAAAAATACAATGTAACAATTGGCGATGAGTTACCAGCAGGTATCATCAAATTAGCTAAAGTATACATTGCTAAGAAACGTAAAGTTAAGGTTGGTGATAAAATGGCGGGACGTCATGGTAACAAAGGTATTGTTGCTAAGATTGTGCGTGCTGAAGATATGCCATTCCTCGAAGATGGAACTCCGGTTGATATTGTATTGAATCCACTTGGTGTACCATCAAGGATGAACCTTGGACAGATTTATGAAACCGTACTTGGTTGGGCAGGAAAAGAGCTAGGACTCAAGTTTGCTACACCTATTTTCGACGGAGCATCACTTGACCAGATTAATGAGCAAACCGATAAAGCCGGTGTGCCACGTTATGGTAAGTCATACTTATATGATGGTGGAACTGGTCAGCGTTTCGATCAGCCAGCAACTGTAGGTGTTATTTATATGATTAAGCTAGGTCACATGGTAGATGATAAGATGCACGCCCGTTCAATCGGACCGTACTCTCTTATTACTCAGCAGCCTCTTGGTGGTAAAGCACAGTTTGGTGGTCAGCGATTTGGAGAGATGGAGGTTTGGGCACTCGAAGCATTCGGTGCAGCAAATATTCTTCAGGAAATCCTTACCGTAAAATCAGATGATGTTATCGGAAGAGCCAAAGCTTATGAAGCAATTGTTAAGGGTGAACCAATGCCAGCTCCTGGTATTCCAGAATCTTTAAATGTATTGCTACATGAACTTAGAGGACTTGGGTTAAGTGTAAATCTTGACTAAGAATTAAAGCGGATTGTATAATCCGCTTTTGTGATTTTTTTTATCCTGTTAATAATTAAAAAAGGACAATAATATGGCGTTCAGAAGAGATAATAAAGTAAAGAGCAGTTTTACAAAAATCTCTATTGGTTTAGCTTCACCAGAAGAAATTCTGGAACGTTCAAGCGGAGAAGTATTAAAGCCAGAAACTATTAACTACCGTACATATAAACCTGAGCGTGACGGATTATTCTGTGAAAGAATCTTTGGTCCCGTTAAGGACTACGAATGTCATTGTGGTAAATACAAACGAATTCGCTATAAGGGAATTGTTTGCGACCGCTGTGGTGTAGAGGTTACAGAGAAAAAAGTACGTCGCGAGAGAATGGGACACATTTCATTGGTGGTTCCTGTTGCTCATATTTGGTATTTCAAATCATTGCCGAATAAAATTGGCTATTTGCTTGGACTACCTACCAAAAAGCTCGATACAATAATCTACTACGAAAGATATGTAGTAATCAATCCAGGTATAAAAGCTACTGATGGAATCAATTATTTAGATTTTCTTACTGAAGAAGAATACCTAGATATTTTAGAAACACTTCCAAAGGAAAATCAGTTGCTTGACGATGATCATCCAGATAAGTTTATTGCCAATATGGGTGCTGATGCACTTTATCAGTTATTGGAAAGACTTGAACTTGATGAATTATCATACACATTAAGACACAAAGCAAACACTGAAACATCTCAGCAACGTAAGAACGAAGCATTAAAGCGTTTGAATGTTGTTGAAGCGTTCCGTGCTTCAAAGAAACGTAATCGTCCGGAATGGATGATCGTTAAAGTAGTTCCGGTAATTCCACCTGAATTACGTCCGTTGGTACCACTCGATGGTGGACGTTTTGCAACTTCCGACCTAAACGATTTATATCGTAGAGTAATTATCAGAAACAACAGACTGAAACGATTAATTGAAATTAAAGCACCTGAAGTAATTCTACGTAACGAGAAACGTATGCTACAGGAAGCGGTTGATTCATTATTCGATAACTCAAGAAAAGCGAATGCGGTTAAAACAGACGCTAACCGTCCGTTGAAATCGTTGAGCGATAGCCTTAAAGGTAAGCAAGGACGTTTCCGTCAGAACTTACTTGGTAAGAGGGTTGACTATTCTGCTCGTTCGGTAATTGTTGTTGGACCAGAATTGAAACTTCACGAATGTGGTATACCTAAGGATATGGCTGCCGAGCTTTATAAGCCATTCATTATTCGTAAGCTTATTGAGCGTGGTATTGTTAAAACAGTAAAGTCTGCTAAGAAAATTGTTGACCGTAAAGATCCTGTTGTTTGGGATGTATTGGAAAACGTGTTGAAAGGTCATCCGGTTATGCTAAACCGTGCTCCTACTCTTCACCGTTTAGGTATCCAGTCTTTCCAGCCAAAATTGATCGAAGGTAAAGCTATTCAATTGCACCCACTAGTGTGTACGGCATTTAACGCCGACTTTGATGGTGACCAGATGGCGGTTCACTTACCACTTGGAAATGCTGCTGTTCTTGAGGCACAACTATTAATGTTAGCTTCTCATAATATTCTTAACCCTGCTAATGGTGCTCCAATTGCTGTACCATCTCAGGACATGGTTCTAGGACTATATTATATTACGAAGGAAAGAAGAGGAACACCTGATCATCCAATGGCGGGTGAAGGATTAATTTTCTATTCTCCGGAAGAAGCAATCATTGCATATAACGAAGGCAAAGTTCACTTGCACTCAATTATCAAGGTTAAAACTGAAGATATTGAAGATGGTAAACTTGTTCTTAAACTAATTGAAACTACTGTTGGTAAAGTAATCTTTAACCAGAATGTACCGCAGGAAGTTGGCTTTATTAACGAAGTACTTACTAAAAAATCATTAAGAGACATTATTGGTAATGTACTGAAAATTACTGGTACAGCTTCTACCGCTAAATTCCTTGATGATATTAAGCATCTTGGATTTACCATGGCATTCCGCGGTGGTCTTTCATTTAACCTCGATGATGTAATTATTCCAGAGGCTAAGGAAGTAATGGTAAAAGAAGGTTACGATCAGGTTGATGAAGTGCTTTCTAACTACAACATGGGTTTCATTACCAATAATGAGCGTTACAATCAGATTATTGATATCTGGACACATACAAATGCTAAATTGACTCAAACACTAATGAAGCAATTGTCATCAGACATGCAGGGTTTCAACCCGGTATATATGATGCTTGACTCAGGTGCAAGGGGTTCAAAAGAGCAGATTCGTCAGTTATCTGGTATGAGGGGTCTGATGGCGAAGCCACAGAAATCTGGTGCTACTGGTTCTGAGATTATTGAAAACCCGATTCTTTCGAACTTTAAGGAAGGTCTATCAGTACTAGAGTACTTTATCTCTACTCACGGTGCTCGTAAAGGTTTGGCGGATACGGCACTTAAAACGGCGGATGCGGGTTATCTTACTCGTCGTTTGGTTGACGTTTCTCAAGATGTAATTATCAACGAAGAAGACTGTGGAACTTTACGTGGTCTGGTTGCTACTGCATTAAAGAATCAAGACGAAGTTGTTGAAACATTATATGATCGTATTCTTGGACGTACAACTGTTCACGATATTTATGATCCACATACAGGCGAATTAATAATCAAGTCTGGTGGCGAATTAACTGAAGAGATTAGTCGTTACATTGATCAGTCTGCCATTGAACAGGTAGAGATTCGTTCGGTATTAACATGTGAGTCGAAACGTGGTGTTTGTACCAAGTGTTACGGACGTAACCTTGCAACAGGTCGCATGGTTCAGAATGGTGAAGCTGTTGGTGTAATTGCCGCACAGTCAATCGGTGAACCTGGTACACAGCTTACATTGCGTACCTTCCACGTTGGTGGTACCGCTTCTAACATTACATCAGAAAATAGCATTAGAGCTAAATACGATGGTATTGTTGATATTGATGAATTACGTACAGTAGAATCAATTAGTCCTGAAGGAGAAACAATGGACATGGTAATTGGTCGTTTGGCTGAATTACGTATTATTGATAAAAACACCAATATTACACTTACAACATCACCAATTCAGTATGGTGCCCGCTTATTCATTAAGAATGGTACCGAAGTGAAAAAAGGTGATCTTATTTGTGAGTGGGATCCATATAACGCAGTAATTATTTCTGAGGCTGAAGGTCAAATTTCATTCTTAAACTTACTCGACGGTGTTACTTTTAAAGAAGAATCAGATGAGCAAACTGGTTTTAAAGAGAAAGTAATTATTGAAACCAGAGATAAAACTAAGAACCCGGAAATCCAGATTGTTACCGCTGATGGTGAAATGCTAAAAACTTACAACCTTCCGGTTGGTGCCCACGTTGTTGTTAACGAAGGTAAAGAAGTGAAGACAGGTGAAGTTCTTGTTAAGATTCCTCGTGCAGTTGGTAAGTCTGGTGATATCACCGGTGGTCTGCCAAGAGTAACCGAGTTATTCGAAGCAAGAAATCCATCGAACCCAGCTGTTGTTGCAGAGATTGACGGAGAAATTAACTTCGGTAAAATCAAACGTGGTAACAGAGAAATTATCATTACTTCTAAAACTGGTGAGGTTAAGAAATATCTTGTTCCGCTCTCAAAACAAATTCTTGTTCAGCAAAGCGACTATGTAAAAGCAGGTACAGCTTTATCCGATGGAGCTACAACTCCGGCAGATATTCTTGCAATTGCAGGTCCTACAAAGGTTCAGGAGTATATAGTTAACGAGATTCAGGAAGTATACCGACTACAGGGTGTGAAGATTAACGACAAACACTTTGAGGTGATCGTTCGTCAGATGATGCGTAAGGTTGAAATTGTTGATCCGGGAGATACGAAGTTCCTTGAGAAGCAATTGATTGACAAGTGGGGATTCATGACAGAGAATGATGACATCTATGGTCAGAAAGTTGTTGTTGAGGCTGGTGATTCAACTAGCTTGAAGCCGGGAATGATTATTACTGCACGTCGTTTACGCGACGAGAATTCAATTCTTAAAAGAAAAGACTTGAAAGTAATTGAAGCTCGCGATGCAGTTCCTGCAACATCAAGTCAGGTACTTCAAGGAATTACAAAAGCAGCACTGCAAACGAAGAGTTTCATGTCTGCGGCTTCTTTCCAGGAAACAACAAAAGTACTGAACGAAGCAGCTATTCAAGGTAAGGTTGACGGACTTGAAGGATTGAAAGAAAATGTAATCTGTGGTCACTTAATACCAGCTGGTACCGGAAGTAGAAACCTAAACAAGATTATTGTTGGTTCTATGGAAGAATATCAAAGTTTGGTAGCTTCTAAACAAAAAGAAGAGCCCGTTGAAGAGCAAGAATAATTGATACAATTATATTAAAGAATATTAAAAAAGAGGAGCCGTGTTGCTCCTCTTTTTTTTATAGCCTATCTTTAACATTCATTTGATAATTAATCGAAAATAATAAAACCAAATACGATGAGCGAAAAACCACAAAACCAACAAAATCAAATCAATATTGAATTAGATGAAGAAGTAGCACAAGGTACCTATTCCAACCTGGCTGTAATTACACACTCAACATCAGAATTTATTGTCGACTTTGTTCGTATTATGCCAGGCACACCAAAGGCAAAAGTAAAATCAAGAATTGTATTAACACCTGAACATGCCAAGCGACTAATGGCAGCCTTACAGGATAATATTGCTAAATACGAAGCCAACTTCGGACCAATTAAAAACCTTAAAGGACCAGGTAGCGGTGGAAGTTTACCAATGAACTTTGGTGGACCAACAGCACAGGCGTAGGAAAGATGAAAGTAAAAAGTTGAAGAGTAAAAAGTTTGACGCTGCTCAACACGAAACAGTAGTACTGCTTACACTCAAACTTTCAGAACAAAATAAAAACCGCATTGGATGAACCAATGCGGTTTTCATATATCAACATAAATATCACTTTATCCATAAAACAGAATTGCCGGTACCAAACTCATTTTCTTCCCACAGCGGATTACCGGGATCAAGGATCCATTTGCCATCAACAATAAGCTTATACGTATGTTTTCCTTTGTTTAAATAGATAGGGAATGTCCATATTCCATTGCTGAACTCCATGGCATGGCTTCGCTCGTTCCAATCGTTAAAGCTGCCAGCTATGTACACCGTTTTGGCTTGTTGATGATTACGTAATTGGAACGTATAATTTGGCTTGAAATAAAAAACGGAGTTTGTATAATCACCCTCACCTGCCTGAAAGAGATTATCCGGATCAGGCATCCATTGACCATCTACAATGAACTTGTATTCGTGCCGCCCTTCAGGCAATACAACAGCCAATTCCCAACGTCCGCCAATTCGCTCCATCATTAGTTCTTGCTCATTCCAATTATTAAAGGTACCTGCCAATACAACCTTTGTTGCCTCCTGAAAACCATATAATTTAAACACATGCGAATCACCTAGTTTGAGCACAGAATTGATATTGCCTTTACCATCATCTAGTTTTAAAGGGTTACCCGGATCTGTTATCCATTTGCCATCAACAATCAGCTTGTAGGTATAATATCCATCATTTAAATACATTGGCAATACCCACTTAGTTCCTTGTTTTTGCATAGGAAGTTCAGCTTCATTCCAACCATTAAAACTGCCCGCTAATATTACATTGCTGGCAGCGCTCAAACCGTCTATTTCAAACAAATAATTATAATTGAAATAAACCGAATTAAAACCACCTTGCAGGTCATCCTCCTTCTGATTATTCTCCAAATCATGCATCCAATGACCATCAATAATGAATTTATATAAATGTTTACCTTTAGGTAAATGAAGCGCCGTAACCCACCCTGAGTCGCTAAGTTGCATTCTCGTTTGTGTCGTGCTCCAATCATTAAAAGTTCCTGATAACATTACGTTTCGTGCTTTTTTATTCCCCGCCAAATAAAACACAATCTTGTCATCCTTTGGAAAGACAACCTCTTTTCGAAATTTGTTTACACCATAGTTAGCTGGAACAAAGCTCTCCATCTCAGTAAACGAAAGTATCTCATTAAAAATAAAATCGCTTAGCCAATTACCCTTCGCGGTGTTTCTCGATTCAGTTCTTCTAATTTCAATAAAATTATTATTCAATGATTTTACCTGCCAAACAATGTCATTCATACGAATGGTTTTCTCTCCATTAAGGGCTTTTTGAACCACCACGCTATCCAAGGTGAATTGCTCAATAACCTCCTTCACTTTAACTGCATCCCAAGTAACATTTAAAGTAACCACTAGTTTCCCATTCTCTATACGACAAACAGGACTATTCTCTGGCTGGGCATAGCTAAGCATCACCATTAAGATGAACAAAAGCATTCCGCCTATTTTTCTCAATACAATCATTCTTGCACCTCCATCCCTTTAAAGCAAATCCCAATTTCTTTTTTCTTTAGGTTCATCCGGATTACGCCTTGCTTAAAAAAGTCGTATCCTAACATACCATCGATTTGCATTCCATACATGGCATTTAACTGACTTAAATCGGTTAGTACTGCATTCATTCCTTGCAGCGCCGTATTGTCTATTCTAAAATCGGTCATGGAGCCATAAAGCACTTCGCTTGACGCTTGCCCTGTTCCATGCAAAACCGATCGTCGATTAATGGCCACTGTATTTACTATTCTATCTGGTAAACCTATCTCCAGCACATTTGTTTCAGCGCCGGTATCTAAACAAAACGACAGCTTTTTATCGCCAATCTGTCCCTTCATCAAAATAACATTATTTATAACTTTAATCTTATGCGAAACAGTTGGAATACATTCCATAGGTGATGGTTCCATGCGCTCGCCCGATTTATCCAATCTGCTAATGTTCATAATGGCTTCATTAAAATCAATAATCAGCTCAAACTCCTTAAGAAGATTCACGCCAATTAAACCAAGGATCTTAACACCCTTCTTATTCTCAATATGTCCGAGATTAGTAACAGTAGCATAAAGCTTATTAAAGTACAGCTCTCCTATCTCCAATTTCTCAATTTTTTTTCTGCTTAGCTCCTGATTAGCTCCAGTGATGCCGCCACCTGTCTGATTATATACTTTATCCAGATCTCTAAAATAAGTGCTATTCAAAATTAAGCCTGGTGCGCCAGTATCGAAAATAAAATTACCAGTCATGCTATCGACCGTTGCTTCAATTAAAAATATACGGCCCACTTTTTTCAATGGAATATCCAGGGAACTAAAATTACCAAGAGGCTTTGGCTTCAAGAAATCATCTTCATCCTCAGGCTGCGCAAAGGAAACGCACAACAACACACCTGCTAACACAGCAAGCCATGTAATAAGCGATTTATGTTTGATGATACTGATCATAGAATTTTGATGCATGAAGATACAAAAAAGTACACGATGAATAACCATACTTCGATTATCGTTTCCACGGACCAAAGCTGTGGTTCCGGGCGTGACGAATAGCAAGAGACCAATACTATAAAACAGTATCACGAATCCGAGACAGACCGTGCACACGCTCCAAGCGGTGGCACGGATAATCGAAGAAATGCAGCCTTAAGCAATTCAAGAGAACACAAAGCTAAACCGACAATCCTTCGATTATCGGTTCCACGGACCAAAGCCGTGGTACCGGGCGTGACGAATAGCAAGAGACCAATACTATAAAAAGTATCACGAATCCGGTGCAAACCGTGCACACGCTCTAAGCGGTGGCACGGATAATCGAAGAAATGCAGCCTTAAGCAATTTAAGAAAACACAAAGCTAAACCGACAATCCTTCGATTATCGGTTCCACGGACCAAAGCCGTGGTACCGGGCTTGACGAATAGCAAGAGACCAATACTATAAAACAGTATCACGAATCCGGGACAGACCTTGCACACGCTCCAAGCGGTGGCACGGATAATCGAAGAAATGCAGCATTAAACAATTCAAACAAAAACTAAACGGGAATAACTATGCTATGAATATCGGTCCCACGGGCTCAAACCGTGTTACCGGGTGTGCCCAAAATGTAAAGTCAGTAATTATTCTTAAATTGTAAAATAGAACTAACCAATTTGGTATATGCTCATTCATTTATATAATCAGGGGAATAATCAAGGACTAATCTATTTCAATAGGGACAACTATCTATTCTTTCTTCGAAAAGTAAAAATCTACTTACTGCCTTACTGCGATATTCTTGCATGGTGCTTGATGCCAAATCACTTTCATTTTCTAATTTGGCTTGATAAAAAAACGTGTTCAGTACATCACATTTCTGACAAAACAAAGAATTCTTCAACTACAGATACGACAAAGGACGAATCAACTAATACTACGGAGATCATGCTCAGCAACAAGTTGCGTATAATGCTCAGTAGTTATACTCAAGCAATCAATAAGCAAAATGGGACCTCAGGCAGTCTATTTCGTCAAAACTCGAAACTAAAAGAATTAGGTTCATTTGTATGGAAGGAACATGTTGACGGAAGATCCAGCTATGCGTTTAACTGCTTTCAATACATACATCAAAATCCACTAAAAGCAGGATTAGTAAATAAAATGGAAGACTGGGAGTTTTCATCATTTCAAGATTACCTAGGAATTAGATCAGGTACATTGATTAACCAGAAACTTGCTCATCAAATTATCAATTACGACATGAACGATTTTTATAATCAATCATATATAGTAGTATCTGAGAGGGGCATCTTCTAGAAACATACATAATCTCCAGACTTCGATTATCGGTTCCACGGACCAAAGCCGTGGTTCCGGGCGTACAAAAAAAGCCTCTCCAAAAAATTGGAGAGGCTTAGCTTTTCTATATTGATTGGCACAAGAAGTGTGCTGTTCACTCTATTTAAAGGCTTTCTCTAACAAGCCATCGCCGTTTAAGGCCATGCGCGAGAAATATTCAGGAACTGGTTTGCCAACTAATTTGTCGACATACAACTTGGCTAAATATTGTCCTAACATAAAACCTTGTCCACGCAAACCAATAAACAAACCGGCATCCGGATCAACAATCATCTTTGGTTCCACATAGTAACCCGACCAAACAGCCTGGAAGCCTACCGATGATAACTCAGGTAACCAATTCACAAATACTTCAGAAACAATCTCCAGGAATTCCTTGGAATTAATCTTCAGATTCTTGTCGGTTTCCATGGCTTCAATTGCTGGGGAAGCGCAACCAATAATCTGTCCTGTTTCTGCTAACTGCTGACCATAAACCGCTGTGAATCCTTTGTAGTTTCTACGATCAATCATCATTGGCAATGGAGCACCATCAACACCTAAACCAGGTAAACGACGCGTAATAAATGCCTGATGCTTTACAGGGAAGATACCCGTATGAATATCCAACTGCTTGGCAAACTTATCGCCTTCTGGCCCCAATGCATTTATAAATACATCGGTATGATATTCTACATATTCCTTATCATGATCCTGCACAAGCAGTTTATAGGTTGAACCATCTTTGGTAACATTCAACAGCTTGCAATCTTCCATGACTGTACCTCCATTATTTACACCAATCTGACGAATGGTATCAACAACGCGACCCGGTGTTGCTTGCCAGCAATTCTTGGTTATTAATGCTGCCTGATAAGAGCTGCCTAAATTTTTATTGATGTGTGGCGTAATGTGTTTGCCAAAATCAGCAGGATCAATCATATGGGCATCGGACCAAGCCATTGAAGCTTCCAATGCTTTGTACATGGTATCATCGTGTGCAAAAGTTACATAATCAATGGCACGATAATCAATATTACGAACCTTCTGAAGATCTTTAAATATCTGTAAGTTCTGATTGGCAATTTCCGACAATTCAGGAATACTAAAGTTGGGACGACCACCAGCAATGTTTCTCCATGAAGCACCACGACCATAATTAATCAATACCGGCTTTTTGCCTTCTTCGGCTAAATAGCGGAACAAAGCACTACCGCCAATTCCACCACCAGCAATCAATGAATCAACCTTAACAACCTTCGGCTCCTTTTTATGCTTGCAGGCAATAACCTCTTCCTTTACATTCTTAGGATAGAGCTCACCCATGGCCACCTGATTT
>JBFHES010000067.1:0-17946 GCA_041584015.1 Bacteroidales bacterium | reverse complement strand
TAGTCTCCATTTTTGCTGATTTTGATATTGGCTATGGCTACGATGACTATATTGGTTGTAATGTTGCTCTTAATTCTTTTTACGGTTACAATGGTTTAGATGTGGATGGAAGCGGTGAATGGAATGCCTATGGAGGGCCAACACCACCACCTCCTGCACAATCGATTACTTTACTTAAAGGACCTGAAGCTGATGAAAATGATGGGATTGATAATGATATGGATGGAACCATTGATGAAACCGACGAATGTATTGGACTGAGCAGCTTTATGTATTTTAATAACTCAACAGCATTTGAAGGAAATCCGACGGTTGATAGTGATTTCTATAATTATATGAATGCTAGTTGGCGTGATGGTACGCACATGGTATATGGTGGTAATGGACATTTGTCCTATGATACAAGTATTACGCATGTTGAAACTAGCTATGCGTTTCCCGCAGAATCTGATCCAATGGGCTGGGGACAAGGTGGGCAAGTTATGTCTGAATGGAGCGAACATGGACTGAATAATCCTGAAGGAGATCGTCGTGGAATAGGAAGTTGTGGTGCATTTACATTTAGCGCTGGTGAATCAATTTCGTTAGACTATGTTTTAAACTTCAATCGCTCAGACACTGGAAATGCCTATGCAAGTGTTTTAGAGAACTATAAAATTATCCAAGACATGCACACCTGGTATAATGGAGGAGGTTTTCCTGGTAGTGCTCCTAATTTTATCCAGTCTAAAGGCATGGCCTTTGAAATTGTTCTGTATCCGAATCCTGCAAGTAATCAGATATTAATACGGGCTTCATCTAAAATAAATAGAGTTGAAGTTTATAATATTACAGGGCAAGTACTTTTAAGTAAAGATGTAAATTCCAGAGAAATTAGCTTGAATGTGTCTGAGTTAAAAGCGGGCACTTATCTTGTTAAAGTATACGGAGATATGCATTCGACTAATAAAAGGTTAATTATTATTGATTAAATAGTCCAGCTAAGTGCTGAACTTTTTAGTTAAGTTTTAAAATGGTCTCATTTCGTAATGAAAATGAGACCATTTTTTATTTAAAATACTTCATTCTATGTTAATGGATGTTTAAA
Organism: Bacteroidales bacterium; assembly: GCA_041584015.1. Classification (GTDB taxonomy): domain Bacteria; phylum Bacteroidota; class Bacteroidia; order Bacteroidales; family M50B96; genus JBFHES01. The sequence continues at coordinate 16,859 of JBFHES010000067.1, read as the reverse complement.
CTATAAAGAACTGTTCTGAACTAGCTGTTTTAAGCAGGTAATGAAATAAAAGGCAGGTGCTTTATAATAAATTAACAAACTCAATGGTTAAATTTGTAGTAAAGCAATCTTCTGATATTTAGTAAATCTTGTTATAATTAATTCCGCTGTGTAATGAAACAACTCCTTCCTTATCTCTTATTTGTAGTTTTAATTTTTAATGCTTGTACAGATAGCAAAACATCCGTTAAACTAAGCGAGAAAAGTTTTGGTGAATGGATTGAAATGAATGACGTGCTCACTTTTACCTTCAGTAAGAACCTTATTCCAGAAGAACGAATAGGAGTCTATGATACCTTGAGTTATATTCAGTTTGATCCGGAAATTAAAGGCCATTTCCGCTGGAACTCACCAGACCAGTTAACCTTTGTGCCTGATCATAAATTGCCGCCAGCAACAAGTTTTAAAGGTAAATTAACCAATGCTTTGGTCAGTTATCAAGACGATATTTCTTTAAGTGGAGAGCTGGAGTTTAGTTTTCATACAACAGAGTTAATGCTTACTGCTGTTAATGGTTTTTGGAAACTTGATGATCAACAAGAACAAATGAATGCAACCCTTGAGGTGCATTTTAACCACCGGGTAGATCCTGCTTTAGCGCGAGCAAATATCACCATCGAATTAGGAGGTGAAGAAACTGCATATGAAATTAGCAATATGGAACCTAGCAAATTTCTTCAGTTACAGTTAACCGCTATAAAAGCCGGCGATGATGATTTACAAGGGAAGGTAACAATTGGTCAGAAACTGCAAGCCGCTCATGGAAACATGAACCTTGATAAAGCTTTAGTCAGAAACTTTGCATTGGTGTCTCCATTCCGTGTTGCCATAAGCGAAACAGCAACATCTCATGACGGGACAGAAGGTATTATTGAAGTCTTTACAACCCAGAAAGTGAGCTCTAAAAATATTAAGCGTTTTATTTCAATTCTGCCCGCTGTTGAATTTGAGGTGCTTGTGGAGAACAGTAGCTTTAAAATTGTGAGTAAGGATTTTACCATGGCTACATCTTATACAATAAGCGTGGTTGCTGGACTTTCTGGCGAATTAGGAGGTAAACTTGCAGATGAATACATGGAAGATGTTACCTTCCAAAAGTTACGTCCGAGTCTTAAATTTACAAATAACGAGAAAACATATCTTTCAGGATTGGGTGAGCGGAATATCGAATTGAATATTGTAAGTGTTGAGAAAATTAAGATTGAAATATATAAGTTGTACGAGAACAACCTTGGCAATTTTAGAAATAATGTAGGGCATTATTACGATTGGGAAGATGACTGTTACTATTATGACTACCGTTTTTACGACATACCGAATTATGGTGATATGATATTTTCAGAGTCTGTGGATGTGTCTGGTCTGGAGCGACGAGGAAACACTTATTTATATAATCTGGATTTTAAAGATGAGGTGGAAGACTATAAGGGAATCTACCTCATACGGGCACAAGGTGATCAAGGGTATAGAACCCGTGATGCTGCCATGGTGAGCATGTCTGATATTGGTATGATTGTGAAAGAAGGCAAACATACCGTGCAGGTTTTTACTAACTCCATTAAAACGGCTGAGCCAATGGCGGGAGTTAGTTTGCGCTTTATTGGGCGAAATAATCAATTATTGGGCGAGGCCACCTCTGATGCCAATGGCGTTGCTGTTTTTAAACCAAAGGATTTGAACTTCTCCGGATTCGAGCTTAGGGCTGTTTCTGCGGCATTAGCAAACGACTATAATTTTATATCGCTAAATACCACCTCCATTAATTCTTCTCAGTTCGATGTTGGCGGACGCTATGATAACGAGACGGGGCTACAGGTTTTTATGTATAGCGAGCGTAATCTATACCGTCCGGGAGAAACAGTGAACTTATCAGCATTAATACGTGATGGAAAATGGAAGGTGCCTGAGAAACTGCCTTATAAGATTGAAATTATTACACCGCGCGGACAAGAATTAAAAAAGGTACGCAAGTTCACCAATGAGCAAGGTTCGTTTGAATACTCGTTTAAACTGGCCACCTCTGCATTAACCGGAAGGTACACAGCAAGAGTGTTAACTACCAGCGATGTTGTACTGAATTCATACAGCTTTTCGGTTGAGGAATTTATGCCTGATAGAATTAAGGTTAAAGCCGAGTTAAATCAGGCCGATTTTAAAGTGAAGGATACGGTTATTGTGGATGTATTAGCTGAAAATTTCTTCGGACCTCCAGCGGCCAACAGAAATTACGAGGTGCAGTATTCAATTTATCCACAATCATTTTATGCAAAGGAATATCCGGCGTATAGTTTCTACATGGCAAACTCCAGTAAGTTTAAGCAGCTGGTGCGAACAGGAAAAACTGATGCAAGTGGTGCAGCTCAGGAGCAATTTATTATTCCGGCCGAATATAAAAAACAAGGTTTGCTTAAGACTGATATGTTTGTTACGGTTTTCGATGAAACAGGCCGACCTGTTGCCACTCGAAAAAGCGCTAAGATATTTACTCAGGAAATTTTTGTTGGATTAGGTTCAACCAATTATTGGGTAGATGCCAATCAGATGATTTCCTTTCCAATGATTGCTGTAGATAGAGCTGGTGCGAAATTAACAAATGCACAGGCGGAAATCACTTTGATTAAACATGAATATAAAACCGTATTAACCAAGTCTGGAAGTTATTTCCGTTATCGATCTCATAAAATTGAAACCGTTGTGGAAAGCAAAGCAGTAACTCTTTCTGGTAATGAAGATCACTTTGATTTTGTTCCGAAAAGTTCAGGAAGGTACGAAATGCGCTTATCAATTCCAGGATCATCCATGTATGTGTCGCGTCACTTCTATGCTTATTCGTGGGGGTACACCGACAATAATTCATTTAAAGTAAATAGCGAAGGCAAAATAGATTTTGAATTTGATAAAGAGAAGTATCAACCTGGCGATGTGGCCAAGGTTTTATTAAAAGCTCCATTCAAAGGCAAAATTTTAGTAACTCTTGAGAATAATGAATTGGTTGATCATTTTTATGTGAGCACTGATAAACGTGTTGCTGCCATTGAAATACCAATTAAAGATAGCTACAAACCAAACATCTATTTATCGGCTACGCTAATAAAACCTCATGCGCAAAGCGATATTCCATTAACTGTTGCACACGGTTATGCTCCAATTTTTGTTGAGAATCCAACGGATAAATTTGAACTTGATTTAGAGCATGTCGATAAATCGCGTTCGCGCACCAAGCAAACAATCAAAGTGAAATCAACACCAAATTCACTCTTAACATTAGCGGTGGTTGACGAAGGTATTTTACAAATCTCTGGTTTTAAAACACCAGATGCCTATGAATACTTTTTTGCCAAGCGAGCTTTACAAGTTACCAGCTACGACATTTATCCGTATTTATATCCTGAAGTGAATTTTGCGTCCGGACTTCCTGGTGGTGGCGGAATGGATATGGCGAAGAGGGTGAATCCTCTTACCAATAACAGGGTGAAACTAGTTCGTTACTGGAGTGGAATTCTAGAAACTGATTCCAAAGGAGAAGTTGAGTATACTATAGATATACCTCAGTTCTCAGGTAAGCTAAGGGTTATGGCATTGGCATACAAGGATCACACCTTTAGTTCTGCCGAGTCGTCAATAACTATTGCAGACCCACTGGTGTTAAGTGTTGCATTACCTCGTTTCTTAAGCCCAATGGATACGGTTATAATGCCTGTGGTTATTACCAATACCACAGACGAACCAACCAAGGCGAAGGTTAAGTTGTACACAGAAGGAGCCCTTGAGATAGATGGTATAAACAAGGAGAATATCGAGATTCCGGCGCATAGCGAGGCAAGAGTTGTAATGGGCGTTAATGCGATGGCGCAGATAGGTGCCGGAAAAGTGATTGTTTCGGTTGATGCCATGGGAGAGACTTTTGTAAATGAAACCGATATAACCGTAAGACCTGCATCAACGCTTCAGAAGGTAAATACATCCGGACTTATTAATGGGGGGAGCATTACTCCGGTGAATGAGGACTTTAGTAGTGATGTTTTTATGAAGTCGAGTTTTGAGCAAAAATTAATTGTAAGTAATTCGCCAATGGTAGAGTTTGCCAAGGACCTCGATTACCTTGTTGGTTATCCTCATGGCTGCATTGAACAAACCGTTTCGCGCGTTTTTCCGCAGTTGTATTTTGATGACTTAATTTCCGTGCTTTATAATAAGACTGAAAATAGTGAAGCTGTACGAAATGTGAATGCGGCAATTGATAAGCTAAAAACTATGCAGCTGCATACAGGCGGTATGACCTATTGGCCGGGTGCAGGCTACGAAACCTGGTGGGGTTCGGTTTATGCCAGTCATTTCTTGTTAGAGGCTAAACTTGCAGGCTACAATGTTGAGCAAAAAATGTTGGACAAACTTTATGCGTACATGAAGAACAAATTGAAGCAGCGTAATTACATTGAATACTATTATAATTACAACAAGCGCAGAAGCATTGCCTCTAAAGAAATTGCCTATTCATTATATGTGCTGGCCTTAGCAGGCGAACCACAATATTCAATGATGAACTATTACAAGGCGCGACCAGGAGAGCTTAGTCTTGATTCTAGGTATTTATTGGCTGGATCGTTCGCTCTTTCCGGAGAGATGGACAAGTTTCGTGAAATAATGCCTCCAAGTTTCGAAGGAGAACAATCGGTGTCTGCTTTTGGAGGTAGCTTCTATTCGTTCATGCGCGATGAGGCTATTTCGCTAAATGTGCTGTTGGAAGTCGATCCTGATAACCCGCAAATACCTCTTTTAGCTAAACATATGTCGCAATATCTTAAGACCCGAAGATACATGAATACGCAAGAGCGTGTGTTCGCTTTCTTGGCGTTGGGTAAGCTTAGTCGGGTTTCTGCAGGAAATACCGTAACTGCAAAAATCCTATGCGATGGTCAGGAAGTTGGTTCGTTTGATGGCAAAACTGTTACCATAAATAATGATGAATTACCTGGCACGAATATAAGTATTGATGCCAAAGGTAAAGGTAGCATCTATTATTTCTGGGAAGGAGAGGGGATTAGAACCGATGGAAGTTATAAGGAAGAAGACAGTTTTATTAAGGTCCGCAAGGTGTTCCTTAATAGAGATGGTTCTTTAAATACTGATTTAGTTTTCAAGCAAAATGATTTAGTTGTTGTGCGTATTTCAGTAGAAGGAAGCTATCGTAGTTATATTGAAAATGTTGCTATAACTGACCTGCTGCCTGCTGGCTTCGAGATTGAGAATGCAAGAATCTCTGATGTGCCTGGTCTGGATTGGATAAGGAATAGGCGTTCACCTCAATACGAAGATATTCGAGATGATCGGATAAGCATGTTTGATAATGTATACAATAAGAAAAGCTACTACTATTATTTTGTAAGGGCCGTATCTCCTGGGATCTATCAAATGGGACCAGTTAATGCAGATGCCATGTATAACAGCGAGTATCATTCCTATCACGGTGCCGGAGTGGTGCGAATTGAATAGCTTTTGATTTCAATAGAAAGTAAAAAAGGTTCGACCTGTGTCGAACCTTTTTTAGTATTAATTTATGTGAGGAAAATGATTTTATTCAGAAACTCCTAAACGGATATTGTACCAATCTATCTTACGAGAGAAGAACATTACAATGGCCAGAATTATGAAAATACCAATGCTACCAATTAATAGAGCATAATCTTCCAACTGAATAATCGTGAAGATAAAAGTGTAGAAAACAGCAAGTATTCCCAATATCATGGCACTAATTTTTTTTGATTTTAGAATAGCAGCGGTATAGCCAAATATAAGTAGGAGTGTTAGGCCGGCCGCAATCAGGTATGATAGATTGAACTTGAGATGCTCGCTAAAGGAGAGCAGTAAGGTGTAAAACACAACAAGAGCCAACCCTACGAGTAAATACTGAATGGGATGTATAAATACCTTGTTGAGAACTTCCACAAAAAAGAAAACCAGAAAAGTAAGTACGATGAAAAGTATGGCGTATCGGGCAACCCTGTAGGATTTGGTATAGTTATCTACCGGAAGCAAGAGGTCGGTTCCAAAAGAACTGCTCTCTACACGATGTGCATTTCCTTGCCAGCTTTGCGGGTAATTTCTATTCAGATGCAATACGTTCCATTTAGCAGAAAAGCCTTCAGTGCTAATTTGACGCTCATCTGGTAAATAGGTGCCAGTAAAGCTTGGTGTGTCCCAATTAGAGCTGAGTTCTATATCTGTGGTTTTACCAACAGGCACGAAGTAAAGGTGCTGGCTGCCTTTTAAATTGATGTTCATTTTGAAGGAATAATCTTGCAGGCCATCATCATTAATTGGTACTGATGCATTAATACCACTACCTACGATGTCGCGGCTTGTGGTTCCTGAATTAAAGAATATAGCACTGCTGTTCCAGTCGAGTGATATTTGTTGCTCAATGCCTTTTAAATCTGTAATACCAATGTTTAGCGCCGCTTTCTCAAAATGTATGTTTTTAAAATCTACATCAAACTGTTCAAAGTCCAATGGATTAAATCGACCTTCAATTGACAGTTTGGAATCATATACAACAACTTCGTAAATCCCGCGATATCTTTTTTCCGGAGCCACGTTGCCAATTACTTTCAGTTCTTCAGGTAAGAAATAAAAAGCACTTTGCATCTTTACAATTTTCTCAGATTTATTAGCTTGTGTTTGCTTAACGTAGTAATCGTAAGGGATCGAAATATACGGGCCTGTTATGGTTTGCCCATGTCCCCATTTTGAACTTACTTCATTAATAGCGCTCAAGCGAACACTCTCACGTTCGTGAATAAGCTGCTTAACCATTACCGCCGGAATAAGCAGAATAAGCACCAAACTCACAATTACCGCTAACTTAAAAAATACATTACTTTTTAGGTTTTTCATAGATTTCGGATTAGTTACAAATGCTTAACGGAAATGTTTATTAATCATTGTTTCTTGAATGTGGCAGGCTTACTCAATTGCGTTACTCAACACGTATGTTGTATTTGCGAAGCAGACCAATGATGCCGTTTTGCGAAAACTTTGCTTTTTTAATTTTGTTTGCCTCCGGATCGAGCTGGTAATTGTATGCCGAACTCAGGTCTGCTTTTTCGAGATTGGTATTATCGAATATCGCGCTTAATAAATCGCAATTCGAAAATTTGGCGCCGCTCAAGTCTGCCTCGGCAAAATCGGCTTCTTGCAAGTTACAGTTCACGAACCTGATGTTTTTAAGTTTCAGCTGATAAAAAGAGGCGACGTTTAATTGGCAATCTGTAAATTCCAGTTCAAGTATGAATTTATTACAATCGTTAAAAGCAACTCCCAATACTTTGCAACCGGAAAACCGTACTTCGTTAAATGTTGAGTTAGCCACTTTTAGCATGCTCAGGTTGCAATTGTTGAAAACACATTCAATAAAAGTGATGTCAGAAATGTCTGATTCGTTAAAATTACAGTTGTCGAATATACAACTGTCATATTCTCCTTTGTGCAGGGGTGTTGCCGTGAAGTCCTTACCCTTAAAGGTTTTGTTGTCAATATATACTTCGTTCATTAATTGGAATTAATATTTTGATGCCGCGGTAAATCAATTGTGTGCAGCTTGTTGTTTGTATGCGGCTATAACTCGTAGTTATAGGTTTTTAAATAATCGTTGAAATTACCCGTAACAGTGTTGCCTTCGGTGGTGGAGCAAGTAAAGCTTATGTCGTATTTGTCATTGCCTTTATTCGTTACGGATAAGGTTCCGCTGCTAATCGCTATTCCCTCCGCATCCTGATAGGGGCCTGGATAATCGATATATACGATCCCGTAGTTAAAAGTTCCAGCAGTTAATGCATCGGTATCAAAAGTATATTCACCAGATTCCAGTGTTTCAGGGGCGTCATTATAAACATGAAAACGAATAGCGTAACCTGTGCCGTATAAATCGAAAATGCCGCCATTGGCCTGATGAAAATAGATGCTCAGTGAACCAAATGTCAAATCTATTTTGTAATCACTCGAGTCTGAGTTTCCAAAGCTTTCTAAAGCACCTATCGCCAAATCATAGCTTTCATCATTATAGCTCAGAAAGTTCTTTGGTGAGTTATCTATCGGATCATCATCAGATTCATTGTTACAGCTACTCATGAGAAAAGCTGTTAGTAGCAAAAGTTGCAATAGTCGAAGTGAATTTTTCATCTTGCCAAGATATTAAATAAGTTAAAAAATGAAGCTAGCCAGAACTAGAAATAGTCGCTTAAAAATCCGGAATAATAAGCTGTAAGTGTTTTTCCTTCGTTGGTGATACAGTTAATGGTGAGCTCATATTTCGGATTATTAGCACTTACTTCAATACTGCCTGAACTAAAGCTGTGCTCTGTTCCTATTCCTGTTTCAGGTGTGTAGTTAAGTAAAATAGATCCATAGTCAAAGGTGTTAGTGTCCTGCGTCTGGTTGATATCGAAACGGTAAGCGCCCAAGGGAAGTTTATCGTTGCTTGCTGCGAATAGTTTAAAATGCATGGAGTGTCCAAAGCCTGACATGCCAGCCAACTCGCCATCGACGGCATGAATGGTTAAGCCGGGCGAAACAAGCGTTAAGTCGATTTTGTAGCTTTCTTTCTCTGAAAGCCCTTTGTGGAGCAAAACGCCACTCTCAAGATAGTATTCATTTCCATCGTAAAAAATAGAGTTAGAAAGATCAGGGCTTGGTTCATCGTTATTATTACAAGCAGTTAGTGCAAAGATTATTAGTGCGCAAACTACTAATTGTTTAAAGTGTAGGCTCATGAGTCTGTGTTCTTAGTTACCGATTCTTCTTATTTGTTAGCTTTTCGTTAACGACCTTTAAAGATAGTTAATAAGAATAAAAGTGATCTCTAACGACTCCAGTATTATCAGAATCACCTTAAACAAAAACAACTGCACTTCTCCTTAAGTCTGTTAAAGGTAGGGCAGTTGCTTTCGTGTTTTATGTATTTTCAATCACACGAGTTAATCCACAGGAATGCAAATATCCAGGATGAATTTTTGCTCAGGATGTTGGGTATGATCATTATGATAAAGCTCAAAATAGTCTCCATCTCTTACCGTGTATCCTTTATCGGCAACCCAAACACACATGCTATCCCATGCCTTTTCGAATTCCATTACGCCAATCTCAAACCTGCCTACTGCAAACTTTCCTTCGGGTAAATTCATTAATCCAACTTCTCCATCAACTTTTAAGTCGTTACTTATGGTTATACCGGCACTTTGCCGAACCTTTGACATCTCTGTTACTTTTGGGTCGTCGTGATATACTGTAATGGTTTTAGTGTTTGGGCCAAGTATCCCTTTAGGACCAGCCCATTGGAATAATTTCTCATAGACCATCCCGATTTTATCAAAACTTCCCATGTGTTTCATGTATACCAGTTTTATGGCTGGCATTTGCTTAACTTCAATTTGTGCATTTTTCATAATCCAATCGTTTATAGTTTTACTGCTACAAATGTATTGCTCAAATGTCACAAGTTCTTTCCCATTCTTGCTAGCAACTTTACTAATCTTGCTAAATGGTCCCAAACCATTTTCTCTAAACTCACTCGGGCTCATACCATAAAATTTGCTGAAGGTGCGTGTAAATGACGAAGCACTATTAAAACCGTATTTGGAGGCCAGCTCCGCCAATGGCGTTTCTGTTCCAGCAATTAATTGAGAGGCAATTTTTTCAATGCGCTTACGCGTGATAAAAGCATTAATGGTTTCACCTGAAATTACCGAGAAGATACGGTGAAAATGAAATGGCGAGTAACAGGCTATTCGCGAAATTTCTGATAGGTTTAAATCCTGATCCAGATTCCTTTCAATGTAGTCCATCACTTTATTAATTCTGCCTATATATTCTTTAGTTGTTGCGTTCATATTATCATTTGTAGATTTTATGTAATGCTTTTTAAATTGACCAAGAGGCTTATCTGTTGGGATTGTTCATTTTTGCCTTGTTCATTCTTGATCTATTACTCACTTTTGGCGCATATGCAGTGAGATTTAAACCCATTTTTTCCGCAATTAGTTTGGCATCAATAAGTGCCTCTTCTTTGTTTTGCATCCTTTTTACAAGAATCTTTTTTCTGTGCGATTTCGATAGCAAACAAATATCGATGTAACTATCGCTATCGCTTAGTTCGCGCTGACCTCGGCTTAATGCGGAATAGCCAATAGTGCGTTTTAACAATGAGAGGTCAGGGTAATTCTCAAGCGATTGCCATTTGCCAACACGAATTCCAAACATTATGGTGTACTCTCTAAACTCTTTGGTGTTTGGGTTTAAGGTAAGACCAGTGCTGGAAAATCCTATAAATATTCCTATTAGTGTTACTATTAAACCGGGTACAATGGCGTTAATCAATGTATACAAACCAAAGATGATGAGCGTGTAGCCGACATAAATCAGAGGTTGTGAGAATGACTTGCCATTATTGTTATCTATAAGTTCTTGCACTGTTTCTTTGTTTTTAGCATCCGCTTTCAGATGATTAAATATGATCTCATCGAAAATAAATGATTGTTTAGTCATTAACAAACGAAATGGTTTTGAATTTATATCAGGTGAGCTGCTTTTATGTTTATTAATTATGAATAATTTGTTCTGTATTCAAATATTGATATCCAATAAAATAAGATTACCTTTGCCGCCTTAAAATCAGGGTGAACTAAAATTACAATCTCCTTGAAAGTCAGTAAAAAGAAAAGGAGATAAGTTGAAAATTTGCGCGGATCAAAGACTCAATAAGCCTTCTTTTTTGGAAACATAAATTAAAAAGATGGTATTATTTAAAGAGATGGCGCTTGATGAGTCTATTCAAAAGGGCGTTGCAGAATTGGGTTTCGTAGAACCTACACCGATTCAAGAGAAAGTTATTCCAAAAATTCTTGCAAGTAAACAAGACATTATTGCTTTAGCACAAACAGGTACGGGTAAGACCGCTGCCTTTGGTTTGCCGCTAATTGAGATGACTGATGTTGCCAATAATAATGTTCAAAGTTTTGTGCTAAGTCCAACACGCGAGCTGTGTATACAGATTGCCAAGGATATTGAGAATTTCTCGAAGTACAAAGAAGACTTGCGCGTTGTTGCAGTTTATGGAGGCGCAGCTATTGATGTGCAAATTCGTAAACTTAGAAAAGGTGCACACATTGTTGTAGGAACACCAGGAAGGGTGCTCGACCTAATCAAGAGAAAAGTACTTAAGATTAACTCTATTCAATGGTTGGTGCTCGACGAGGCCGATGAAATGTTGAACATGGGATTTAAAGAGGATCTTGATTCAATTTTAGCTGGAACACCAGCGGAAAAACAAACCTTATTGTTTTCTGCCACAATGCCGAAAGAGATTCTTCGTATTGCGGATAATTACATGACCGACCCTGAAGAGGTTACAGTTGGTAAAAAGAATGCAGGTGCGGATAATGTTAGTCACGAGTACTATGTAGCACATGCTAAAAACAGATATGAAGTTTTAAAGCGAATCGCCGATATGAATCCATCAATCTATGGAATCGTATTTTGTCGTACGCGTCAGGAAACAAAAGAAGTTGCTGAAAAATTCATGGACGATGGTTACAATGCAGATGCTCTTCACGGAGACTTATCGCAGGTACAACGCGATATGGTGATGCAACGTTTTCGTAGTCGTCATTTGCAAATGCTTGTGGCTACAGATGTGGCCGCGCGTGGATTAGATGTTAATGACCTTACGCACGTTATTAACTACAACCTGCCGGATGATTTAGAAGCTTATATTCATAGAAGTGGAAGAACAGGTAGAGCAGGGAAAAGTGGTGTTTCAATTTCTATTGTACATACACGTGAGAGTAATAAAATTAAAAGTCTCCAGAAAATTGCGAATAAGTCTTTTACCAAGATGTCTGTTCCGAGTGGAAAAGAAATTTGTAATAGACAATTATTTAATTTAGTTGAGCGTGTTGAGAAGGTAGAGATTAACGAAGAGCAAATTAATGAGCTCTTACCGGAAATCTACAAAAAGCTGGAATGGTTAAGCAGAGAAGAACTAATCAAGCACTTTGTGTCGGTTGAGTTTAATCGCTTTCTATCTTATTATAAGAATGCACCAGACTTGAATGCAGATATAAAAGCTTCTGACGAGAAAGGTAAAGTTGTTAGAAAATCGCAACGTGGCTTTACACGTTTCTTCATTAATATTGGTAACAAGAACAACCTGAACCCAGGAAAGCTTATTGAGCTGATTAATGAAAAAACAAATACCAATGACATTGAAATTGGTAAGATCGATATCATGAAAAAGTTTTCATTCTTCGAGATTGATAAAGATCATGATAAGAAAGTGATGAATGCCTTAAATGATAATGTAGAGTTTGAAGGCGTGAACTTAATTGTTGATCGCAGCAAACCTGAGCCTGTTGGTGCCAGATTTAAAGAACGTTCAAAAGAGCGCTCTGGAAGTAAGCCAAGAAGCAGATCAAGAGATTCATTTGGGAAAGGTCGCAGATCTGATGACAGAGGAAAAGACAAAGGTCGTCCGAAAAGATATGACAGATAATATGAGAAAGCCGGCAAGTAATTGTCGGCTTTTTTATGTACTAAAAATACGTGTACAAAACTGCAGTTAGCCGATAGGTAATGATCTGGTGAAGCCTTCCTGAAGCGAAATAATGGTTTCGGTGCTGGTAACCTCAACTATTGATTGTATGTGTTTTACAATTACATCTTTCAGGTGTTCATTGGTTTTCGCATAGATCTTAATCAGTAAGCTATAATTACCAGTTACGTGATGGCATTCTACAATTTCTGGTATCTGAGTAATTTTTTCAAATACTTCCTCGTGTGTTTTAGGCGAAACCAAGTTTACACGTAAGCCAATGTAGGCACAGGTTAAATAGCCCATGCCCGATGGTGAAATTTCCAGATGCGATCCTTTAAAAATACCGGCTTCGGTCATACGCTGGATTCGTTGATGAATAGCGGCTCCTGAGACTCTGCATTTCCTGGCTACTTCGACATAAGGCAGTCGTGCATTTTTTCCGAGTAATTCTAATATTCTTTTGTCTAAACTATCAAGTTGAAAGTGCTTTTGCATATTTTGGAAGTATTGCTTATAATATTTGTTAAATATACGTCTATGAGTAATGATATTAAAATAATATAGCCATTTTAATTACAGAATATCAATATATGATTAAGTTAGCTATCAATTATTAAATTTGTAGCTGTAATTTTATAAACTTTATATAACAATGAAATACGATCCAGCAACGCAAATTCAGGAGCTCACACAGTTTGGTGAGTTCGGAGGTGTAAACCCATCAATCACCGATTCTTCAACTTTTACATTCTTAGGTACTAAAACCATGGAAGATACTTTTCATGGCGAAGCTGAAGGATGCTTTCTTTATTCCCGTCATTGGAATCCAAGTAACAAATATTTAGCTGATGCATTAGCAGCAATGGAAGGAACAGAAGGTGCATGGGTTACCGGTTCTGGTATGGGCGCTATTACTTGCGCTATTTTACAACTATGTAGTGCGGGCGATCATTTTATTGCCAGTGAAACTATCTATGGTGGCTCTTATGCTTTCTTTAAAAACTACCTGCCTAAGTTTAACATCGATGTGACTTTTGTAAACATTACAAAAATTGATGAAGTAAAAGCAGCTATCAAGCCAAATACAAAATTGGTTTACACAGAAACAATGACCAATCCATTGCTTCAGATTTCCGATATACCTGCACTTTCAGTTCTTACAAAAGAACACGGTATTAAGCTGGTTGTGGATAATACTTTCACTCCAATGATTTTCCGTCCCATGGCTCATGGAGCTGACATTGTTGTTTATAGCATGACTAAATACATCAATGGTAAGAACGACTGTGTTGCTGGAGCTATTTGCGCCGATAATCAATTTATTAATGATCTGTCAAGTGTAATTGATGGAACTGCTATGTTATTAGGTCCGGTATTAGACCCAATGCGTTCATCAAGTATTTTAAAGAACTTGCACACCTTGCACATTCGCATGAAGCAGCATAGTAAGAATGCAATGTATTTGGCTGAGAAATTTAGAGAGGCTGGTTTGAAGTTTAACTACCCGGGCGTAAAAGAACATCCAAATCATGAGCTAATGAAAAGCATGATGAATGAGGAGTTTGGTTTTGGTGGAATGATTGCCATTGATATGGAAACTTCTGAGCGTGCAACTGCTCTTATGGAAGGCATGCAAGAAAGAGGCGTTGGTTATATTGCCGTAAGTTTAGGTTATTTTAAAACCATTTTTAGCAATTCAGGTAAATCTACGTCATCTGAGGTGCCGGAAGAAACACAGCTAGCAACTGGTATGTCGCCAGGTTTGGTTCGTTTCTCAGTTGGTTTAGATAATGATATTGAAAATACCTGGCAATTAATTAAGGCCAGCATTGAAGCAATGTAAGAAATAGACTAAATAGAAAAATCCGGTATCATACTTTTTGATACCGGATTTTTTATGCTTATCGTATTTTTTTATTGACCTGATTTATTCTCAATCTCTTTATGAAGAAAGTTCAATGTTAGTTTGCTTTCATCAAGCTCTTTTAATATAGCTTGTTTCGATTCGGAGAACTTATCCTTCATTTCGCCAAATAACTTGCTGTAGTATCCAATCCCTTCGTTCAGGTTTTTAGAGAAGTTGAGGAAATATTTTTCTTGCTTCTTGGAGAAATTAACTTTGGATTCTTCAAGCTTGTTCTTGAGGTACTCTAAATAAATATCCAATTCCTTCATAAACATGTTAGGTCGGTCGTTTCTGGATATCATGTTCATTCTTCCGTAGATGTGATCCGTAATCTCTTTCAGGCTCATTACCTTTGAGAAATAAGCCATGTTAGGGCCTGGACAAACTGATACTCCAATACCTTCCGTTTTGGTGTCCATGTTGTGAGCAATCATTGCTGATGTACCTAAACCAACGCAGGTGCATGATTTTTCAACTATTTCATTGAAACGTGTTTTATAAGTTGTTGGCTCAAGTTCTTCTTTCTCAAGTTCTTTAATTTTCAAGCGCTGATAACGACTTGAAGCTGTGCAAAGCCCTTGTTCTGTAAATTCGTTACTTAACGCTGCATATCGCTTAGGACAAGCGCTTCCAGGTTTGCCTTTTTCAATCATTGCTAATTTCTCAACATCCTTAGTGTTGCCTTTTAGGCTATTAAAAGGTACGCCCAATGGAGAGATGTTGCTTAAGTAGATGTCACTTTCTTTGGCTAAAGCTAATCGATCTAGTGTGTTCTCGTCAACCGTAGTTGCTTCGGGTACCAATAAGAATGGAGATCCCCAACCCACAGAATCAACACCGTAATGTTCCAGCAAAAAGTCATGTTCTTCTGATGTGCCAACACCACCTTGTGCCGTGATTTTAAGGCTGAGTGTATTGTTAGGCAAAACCCTGTTTTTCGATTTTAGCGTTTTAATAAGCAGCTCGTGAATTGTCTCAACCAATTCAGTTTTATTATCTCTAAACTCGGCAAGGATTGGTCCCAGTAGATAACCTTCTGTGGCAAAAGCATGTCCACCGCAGTTTAAGCCAGATTCAATCCGGTACTCAGAAACCCACAGGCCTTTCTTTGCAAAGAATTTACCTTGTATTAATGCCGATTTATAATCGCTTACTTTCAGTACAATTTTCTTCTTGATTACACCTGCTTCGTTTGGGAAGAAATCTTCGAACTGCTCAATATAGCTGTATAGTCTTGGGTTCATTCCGGCTGAAAGAATAACAGAAGATGACAGATTACTTTGTGCGAATCCTCTCAATGCCGCATGTGCATCATTAAACTCAACAGGTAACTTTTCCCCCGACTTAAAATTCTCTCTATCTACTTTGGTCATGATGTTGACATCAATGCTTCCGATGGATAGATTATCGTTTAGCCAACTCTTTATTTCGTTTACGTGCAGGTACTTTTCAGAGATGTTCTTAAAGTCTTCCTTTAGTTTTGAGTTGCACGGTAAAAGATGAAAGAATTCTTTAATCTCATCTTTCTTTTCAGCAGCAGCAGACTTAAATTCTTCAAATTTTCTTTCCGCTTGCTCATTCAACATATTCAGATAGGATGTAATTCGCTTTGCTCTAAAGTCATCTATCTTATCCGAAATTTCCTGATAAGGAAGTTCTAGTTTATCACAATATAACTTTCTTATTTTCTCTATAAGAATGTCGTCAACTAATGAAATGATCGAATCAATACCTAAATGCGATACTTTGAGAGGCGTATCAATGGTATATCCAATTCCCATTACAGGAATATGGAATGAATGTGGTTTTCTCATATTCTATATTACATGTCCCCGGATTCCTTACAGGCTGTGTGATTTCGAACAGTTGAGTTATAATACTTTCACAAACTGTTACAGCTGAAAAGAATCACTTTTCCGGGGTCAAAAGTAGCAAAGTACTAATAGAAAGGTTGCATTATTTTCATTTTGTTTGTTAAAGTATTTAACAAAAAGAAACCCGACGAAAGTCGGGTTGTAAAATGCTAATAATTAAAATGTAGAATATAAAGTTTCGCTTACTACATAGCCTTCTTGTAATCGGTGTATCCTTTCTCTCCTGGAGTGTAAAAGGTATCAAAATCAGGATTGGTTAATGCAATGTCGTTTTTCAAGCGATGTACTAAATCAGGATTTGAAATGAATGGACGACCAAATGCTGCAAGTTCACCAATATTCTTATTTAATGCTGCTTCGGCTAGGTCCTTATCGAAGCCTCCGCTTGCTATGATTACTCCGCCAAAGGCGGTTTTAATTTTTTCTTTCACCGAATCAGTAACTGGAGCAGCTC
>JBFHES010000066.1:0-17997 GCA_041584015.1 Bacteroidales bacterium | reverse complement strand
TAGTAAGAGGCCTCTGTGTATTATGATTTACCAATGTTAAAGAATTGTTTGATTTTACCAACTCTTGAAAGTGGCTTTACTTCATCATCGTAATAACCATGGCCGTATCCGTATATTCCATAGCCGTACGATCCATATCCGTAGCCATACCCGTATCCATATCCATACCCGGATTGGATTTTAATGTCATTAATTAATACTCCCAGATTATTAAAACTCTTCTTTTCATCTAGTTCGTTAATAATATCTACCACGTCTTTCTTCGAATAATTTTGGCGTACCACGTAAATATTGGCATCGGTAAATTTAGAAACAAGTAAGGCGTCTGTTACAAGTGCCAATGGTGGTGTGTCAATAATTATGTAATCAAAATGTTCCTTTCCGTATTCAATTAAGTTCTCCATTTGCTTGGACTCAATAAGCTCTGCAGGGTTTGGAGGAACCGGACCAGATGGAGCAACATATAGATAATCAACATGTGTTGGGAAGATAATGTCTTCGGTTCTGCTCTTGTTAATTAAATAGGTACTTACACCCACATCATTATTTAAGTTTGAAAATGCACGGTGGATTTTTGGTTTCCGTAAGTCAAGGCCAATAAGCAGCACTCGTTTTTGAGTCATTGCAATAATAGAAGCAAGGTTGATGGCACAGAAGGTTTTACCCTCGCCACTAACGGTACTTGTTACTGCAATTACCCGCTTTTCATTCTCTATATTCAGGTATTGTAAGTTGGTTCGTAGCGACCTGAATGATTCGGAGATAGAAGACTTGGGGCTGTCGAATACAGGAATCTCAGAGTCTTTTACATTGCTTCCAATAGCACCAAATATTGGCACCTTGGTGTTGCTCTCAATATCCTTCTTATCAATAATTCGATCGTTAAAGTAGTCTTTCCCAATAATGAATAAGAATGGAATGAGCAGTCCAAGAACTAATGCAATGGCATAATTCATGGCGCTTTTAGGAGCAACTTTTAAAGCGTTGTCAACAAGCGCAACATCCAGTATTTTATGATCAGCGATGTTTGACGCTTTTGCAATTCCAGATTCAGCTCTTTTCTGTAATAAGTATGTGTAGATGTTATCATAGAGCGTATTCTGACGCATGATGTTCAGGAACTGTCTTTCAGTTACTGGTAATACTGAAATCTCGCTATTTACATTTTCAATACGCTTGTTAATGTTTTTCAGTGCCAGGTCTGAGTTGTTGATAATGTTCTGAATATTCTCTAATAATGCGTCTCGTGTATTCTTAAGGTTCTCATTGTTAATTTTCACCAGTGGATTGTTCTCCGTTGCATTATATAATAATCTGGTTTTTGTAGCATTAAGTTCTGATAAGCGTTGCACTAAGCTAGCCAATAATGGGTCTTCAATTCCCATTGTTGAAGGTGCAATTATACCATCATAGTCTTCTTTTGTTTGTATGTAATCGAATAGGTACTTGTAATATTCCGATTTGATTTTAAGTGCTGCTTGTTCCGTTTGCAGAGCTTCGTATTTCTCAAGATAGCTTGATCCTTCGGCAGAAAGATCAATGATCCTGTTGTTCATCCTAAAAGTCTCAAGAAGATCTTCAACAACTTGCAGTGAGTCTATGGTACTGCCGAGTTGGTTGTCAATAAACTCAATGGTGTTTTCAGCAATTTTATTTTTCTCCTCAAGTCCTGTGCGAATATAAACTTGTCCAAGTTTGTTAAGGAAGTCAACTTCTTTCTGAGGAACTTCACCTTTGGTTGTGAGTTTTAGAATCGTACTCTCGCGGTTAATCAATTCTATTTCTAATTTGTTTTTATAACCATTAGTTAGATTGTTAACATCATTAATAACAAAGAAGTATCTGTTCTCTTCAATGTTTTCAGGGTAAACTTCCAGGTCCTCTCTAAGCTGAATGGTGAAAGACATTTCGTCATCTTGAAATTTCTCGCCAATAGCTAATTCTTTTTTCATTGAATAGATGCGATCATCTTTCATAACGCTTTCTTCTACTTCAACAAGTAACTTTCCGTCTTTCGAAAATTGAACATAGATCGGAAAGCCATTCATTTGCTCATGTGTTGAGTCCAGGCTAACGAGAAATGGGGAAGCTTTGTATATTTCGCTCGATTTAATGCCGCCCTCCAAAAAATAGGAGATTTCAAAGTCTAATTCTTCAACAACCTTGCGCGTAAGACTGTAAGAATTGAGAATGCCTATTTCGTTTTCAAGGTTTTTCTTCCCGGAGAATAGACTTAAGCCTTCCAATAAATTGCCTCCTCCACCTTTGTTGTCTGCCTCTACAAGAACAGTAGAATTAACATTGTAGATAGGAGTCGTAAATTTATTCACGTAGTAAGCAATGGAAAATGCTATGAATACGAAAATCACAAATAAATACCAATTCGAAAGAATTTTGAAAATGTACTTTTTGAGATCGACTGTTTCTTCCTGATAGAAGTTTTCGATGTTATTATTATTCACAATGGTACTTTTTAGCGTGTTAAGGTAATAATTAGAGCAATAGCAGTAAGCGTTGACGAGATAGCTGTTAAAATTGAACCGTAGTCTGTAATAACCAATCTGATTCCTTTCGAAGGAAGTGGCTCCACATAAACAATGTCGTTTGGCTTTAAATAAAAGTGCTCTGATATAAGCGTGTTCTTATCAGTTAGGTCGAGTCTGAATGTTTCAGAACCTGTTTCGGTTGGGCGGATTATAAGTATTGTTTTACGATTTCCATAATCAGTAAGGTCACCGGCCAAACTAAGCACATCTAATAAGTTCGCTTTATTTTGATACAGATAATACATGCCAGGCTGATTCACTTCTCCGAGTACAGTGAGTTTAAAATTAGCCAACTTTACCACAATGCTCGCATCCTTAACATAAGCAGCTGTTTTGCTTAGCAATAATTCTTCTATTGTCCGGGTGGTCATGTTTTCAACATATACTTCACCAACTACGGGCAGTGTAATAAAGCCCGAGTCGCTAACCATATAACCTGAGAAATACATGGAAGCCTGATCGAAACGTTCGTATGATTGAGTTGCACCTGCACTTGGATTGAACATGCCAACTACTTCGTCATCCATACCGTTTAGCTTGATGTAGAGGACATCTGATTTTTGCACTTTATATTCAAGTTGTTGTGGAGCCTTGAACACTTCAGTCCCAGCTTCTTCAATACCTTGCATGTAAATTAACTCTTTGTTTAGTCTGCATGAACTCAATGTAACAATGAGTATTAGCGACCATAAGAAGTATCTGATCATTTTGTACCTTTTGAAAGTTTGCTCAAAAATAGAAAAATTATTTATGTAACTATTTGTCATTACCGTATTTATTCAGCTTTTCACTCGTTTCATCACTCCTAAATCTTCTTTTATTTAAAATCGATAAAATAAATTGTTAACATTGTTAAAAATACATAGGTTAAAATATTTCATTAGATATTATATACCGTATATAACTTAATATCGTAATTTTGAATCTATAGTATATCAACAGATGGAAAACGATTTTTTTAAAATAGAGAATAAGATAGTTCCAAGGAAAGGAAGAGTATTAATTGCTGAGCCATTTTTAGATGATTACTATTTTAATAAATCAATAATCATTTTAACAGAGCATAATGAAGATGGTTCAATGGGCTTTGTATTAAATAACCCGGTAAGTTTAAAGTTGAATGAACTATTAAAGGGCTTTCCGGCATTCGATGCAAATATATCGGTAGGAGGTCCGGTGGCCACCGATACCATTCAATTCATCCACAGCGCTAAGGTAAAGCTATCTAATAGTATTGAAATAAGACCGAACCTCTATTGGGGAGGCGATTTTACTGAACTTAAATCCTTGGTTGATAGTGGACAGGTTAATAAGGAAGATATCATCTTTTTTGTAGGATATTCAGGATGGTCGCCCGGTCAGTTGGATGCCGAACTAAAGGAAAACTCATGGTTAGTTACAGATTTACCTTCGGAGTTAATTCTTAAATATGACAAAAATGCTTGG
This sequence comes from Bacteroidales bacterium, assembly GCA_041584015.1. GTDB lineage: Bacteria > Bacteroidota > Bacteroidia > Bacteroidales > M50B96 > JBFHES01. The sequence goes on along the minus strand of JBFHES010000066.1, from coordinate 14,005 downwards.
CACAGGACGTTAAAAGAAATGGGCGAGAAATATAAGGCTTGGGTTAATTTCCCGGAAGATCCTAACCTAAATTAAATAAGAGCTTATTTAATGCACCAGTCAATTTTCTTGATTGATTGATAAAATATCTTTGCGACTCAAAAGCCTTAACCGGCGTAATCCCTGTAACTGCATTTGTTAAGAAAATTTCATCAGCATTGTTAATGTCTTTAATGTTAATAGATGTCTCTAAAACAGCAGTGCCATTCTGCTTGAGTAGCTCTATAATTGTTGCGCGCATCACTCCTTGTAAACATCCATCCGAAATTGGAGGCGTGCTAATCGTGTTATCCTTAACAATGAAAATATTAGAACTGATTGTTTCAATAATATGATCGTTTTGGTTTATTAGCAAACAGTCGTCAATAGCTTGTTCCTTTTTATAAATGCCAGCTAAAACATATATTAAAGAATTAGAGGACTTGATACTTGATAGCTCATAATTTGGCTTTTTTATATCAGTGTATAGTCCTAGTGTGATACTGTTGTTTTCAGTGCCCAGTTGATCCTGTCCTAATTCATTTGCAATAATGCTATAGGATATTTTATTGTTTAATGGAGTGTACAGCCCGCCTTCTGTACGAAATACATTTAAGCGGATACGCGTATTTTTGTAGTAGCGGTTCTTGTTGCATAAACGTGCGATTTGTTCTGCAAGGAATGAGGCTGAGAAAAAGGAAGGTACTTCCATACGCAATATTTTCATTGAAGACACCAGCCGCTCATAATGTTTGTCTAGAAGCGGAACCTCAGTGCCACATGCATGCATACTTTCAAACAGTCCATCGCCATATAAAAATGAGCGGTTATTGAGGGAGATTGGTGTTGTAGCCGCATTGATAAGGCTCCCGTCCAATATTGAATATTTGATCTTAGACTTCATTGATTTATTTTACCAGTGATTTTGCCAGCTCCAGCATGCTTTCATTTGCTTTTATAAGAATAGATTTTAATCCTGCTTTTTCACCTGCAACAACATCTCGTTCACTATCACCAATCATTATCGATTTTGAAATGTCTATGTTGTGTTTGGCAATTAGTTTTTCAATCATTAATGAGTTAGGTTTTCTGCAAAGGCATTGTTCAATGATGTCGTGATGCGGACAAATCTGAATATCAGAAATTTTGATATTGCTGGATTTAAAGGCTGTAACAATATGGTTGTTCACCGCCTCAGCATCAGCAATGGTATATTCTCCTTTAGAAATACCACCTTGATTGGTCACGATAAATAACAAGTAGCCATTTTTACTAAACTGGGCTACAGCATCAAAAATGTCGGCAACATACTCAATGTCCTTAGGCTTATAAATGTAATAATGCTTGTCATTATTTATGATAACTCCATCACGATCAAGAAAAATAGCCTTGTTCATGTTAATTCAATAATTGATGAATGAATACTTTATACAATTGAAAGCTTAGTAATAGTGGATAGATTGCGCCCCAGATAGCACCTGCAAAATGGGCGTCGTGATTAATGTTGTCTGTCGATTTTTTACTCATCACATACGAATAAATGAGATATCCAATTCCAAGAATAATTCCCGGGATTCCGATAATGCCGTAGAAATATATTTTGCTCCACGGATCGAAGAATATACTCATGAATACCACCGCAGATACTGCTCCTGATGCGCCTACCGAATTATAATAAAAGTTGTCGCGATGTTTACGCAATGAAGGCAGCGAGGCAATAATAATTCCGCCAAAGTAAAGGAAGGCATAGTTCAGTTCTGGATAGCGAATAATACCTTCAGCTGCAAGCGTGTGGAAGGTCCGCTCCAATGATATTCCAAAAGAATAAAGCACCAACATATTAATAATCAAATGCAGCCATCCGCCATGAATGAATCCGTGACTCAATAATCGGTAGAACTCTTTTCTATAGTACGTTTGATAGGGATTGAATTGTAGCTTTCTAAATATATCATCACGATTAAATGATAGTATTGATATCCCTACAGTAATTGCAATAATGAATAATGTCATAGTCATGCAAAAATATCAGATTATCATTAAACTGCGTTTTAATTTCTGGATTATTAATTCAACAGGCCAGAAACGCTAATTATTCAAATGCAGATTTCTTTTGGATTGAGGGTGAATACGTACCGGAACGGAATGATTGTTTAGTTATTTACAATCACTTTAATTTCTGTTCTACGGTTTTGTTGGTGCAGACTTTCAGGGCAAGGTACTCCATTGCTGCATCGATTCTTTAACTTAGTTTCGCCATATCCTTTTGGTGTTACACGGCTTTTTTCAATGCCATTTTGGATAAGATATTCAACCACTGCATTTGCTCTTTTTTGCGAGAGATCAAGGTTATATTCATCACTTGCCCGAGAATCGGTATGTGAGCTTAATTCAATTGATATGTGTGGATTATTGGTTAGTAATCTCACTAACTTATCGCATTCTTTTTGCGACCGATTGTTCAGATCCCATTTATTCAGCGCATAGTAAATATCCTTCAGTTCAATGGCTTCATCGATAACCAACTTCTGCATGCCCAAGCTTATATCGTAGTGTATAATTTCTGATTCAACTTTTCCTAATGTGCTAAGGTTGTCAATTACTTCCGTGAAATAGCCATCCTTTGAAAGCTCAATAATGTAGTTCGATTCAGGATCTAGATCGAATGAGAATTGCCCACTGCTACTGGTTTGCTGACTTGATGAAATATTATAAGTTAAGTTCTTTAGTTTTATATTAACATCAGGAATTGCCAAATTAGAGTTTGCCTCTGAAACCAAGCCTTCAAGCTTGAACCAGATACCTTCTTCAAGTTGAATCTCCAGATATGGATTTTCTGTATTGATATATTCGCTACTAAAGTACAAGACCGTTTTTGTTTGGTAGCCTTGCTTGTTTACAATCAGGTTATAATTGCGGTCAGGCTCAATCAGGAGCTCAAAATACCCGTCGTTATCCGTGCTTATTGATTGCTCATAATCGTTGTAATCCTGAATTACGATGTTCACATTATCAATAGGATTTTTGCTAATGGCACTTATTGTTCTTCCGCTAAGTTTTCGAAGCTTATCAATGTTTTTCTCAAAATGATAAATGTCGTCACTGCCTTTTCCTCCGGGACGATTAGAACTGAAGAAGCCTCTCATGTGATCCCTGCTAATGATGAATGAGAAGTCATCCTGTGAGGAGTTGAATGGTGTTTGCATGTGATTTGGCTTTTCCCATTTGTAGCCATCAAAACGCGTTACATAAATATCCAAACCTCCTAAGCCAACATGTCCGTCTGATGAGAAATATAAGCTTCCGTCTTCGTGAATAAATGGAAACATTTCATTGCCAGGCGTATTAATTGTCAAACCCATATTCAGCGGTTTGGTCCACTTGAAGCCGAGTTTGCGCGAGATGTATAAATCTGTTCCACCAAAGCCTCCGGGCATGTCTGAAATAAAGATCAAGAGTTTTCCGTCCGGCGATAGGGTTGGATGCCCATACGAATATTCAAAATTATTAATTTCAAAAAGTTCAATATCTTTCCAATCATCATCGTCTGCTCGGGCCGTATAGATGTTTAGTTTGTTTATACCGTTGGAGCTCAGTTTTGTTTTACCTTTAATGTAATTGTTGCTGGTGTAATAAATAAAGTTCTGTTCTCTGTTAAAGGAAACTGGGCCTTCATGATATTTAGAATTAATGTTATCGGAGAACGGAACTGCTTCGGCAAACTTGTTCTCTAGTCCTTGACTTGAGTAATACAGGTTCAAAAATGCTTCTTTGTTCCATCCGTATTTTTTCTTTGATTGAGCCAACTCTTTACTTGAGGAGGCATACACAATTCCATTTTTATAAAAGGCCGCTCCAAAATCTGATTGGGCTGAATTAATATTTAAGTTGTAAATGTTGAAATTAGCAGAATCTGCTGGATTTATATTCATTGCTTCCTTGCAAGAGCGTAAATAGATTTGGGCTCTTCGGTCGCTTGGAACCAGTTTCATGTAATCCAATAACCAGTTTTGTGCTTCATTGTATTTTTTATTGCGCATCATCATTTGCGCAAGTCTTAAGTAATGTTCCGGTTGCGCTGCAGATGATTTTGCAATGATGGCATAGATTCGTTCTGCCTCGGGCGTATTATTGTTTAGACGGTAGCAATCTGCTAACTTTATGTAAGCGCTAAAATCATCGGTAGAGGCCAGGTATTCCTTGTAATAGTCAATGGCGTAGGCATAAGCGGTTTGTTTATAGTATTTGTCTGCTTTATTAAGCAAATGCTTTTGACTGGAAGCAATGTTGCTTGCCAGAGCTAATACTATAAATATACTTATGTACTTCATTATCTTCATTAATCAGTCTTTAAAAATACCTTGGCGATCTTATTTTTTCGTAATTAGATGTAAAACTATAGCTTAAAGTAAATTCGTTTGTTATTGGTTTGTTGTACATCAAATGGTTATATGTTACATCATAGGTATAGTTTAGCTGAAGCCTGTCGTTAACGCGATAGCCCAGCAATAATACATATGAATCGCCGGAATGAAATCCTAAACCAACGTTCACACGGTTTCTCATGAATAAATTCAGATTTAAATCAATTTGATTGACGCCATCGGCAACCATTTTATATAGTATAGATGGTTTTATAACCAGCTCTTTGTTTAGGTTAAATACATATGCTGCAGTAGCATAGTAGTGGATCTTTCCTGTTGATACAGAAAAGTATTCTTGTGCACTGTTATCTAGTGGTAGCTCATTTGAAAGAATACGCGGAGCGGAAAAACCGAAATAAAATTGCTTCGAATAATAATATACACCAAACCCAAAATTTGGGACCCAGGTATTGTAATCCATGGATGGAAAGGTTGCGTCAATTTTATCGACCAGGCGAAGATCGCTCCAGCCAATGGTCTTATTAATAAAACCACCTTGTAAACCAAAGGAAAGTTTCGATTGATCAAAATTAACCCGATAGGCGTAGGTTATCATGGCCCCAAAATCGCGCTGTATTCCTATCGTCTCACGAAAGAATACTCCTCCCAGTCCTATGTTCTTGCCATGTATAGGAGCATCAATTGAGAACATTTGTGTTTCAGGAGCACCTTCAATGTTTAACCACTGATTTCTATAGTTAAGGTTGGCTTTAACAAAGTTGCTTGTTCCGCAGTATGCCGGGTTGACCGACATTTCGTTAAACATATACTGAGAGAAGCGCATACCATTCTGTGCCATTCCTAATTTAGGAACAGATAAGAGCATTGCTAGAGTTAGCGTGCAGCCAATGGCGATATTTTTAATAAGGCTTCTCATTAATACTTAAGAATTACAAATGAGGTACGTTTTAAACCAATCTCGTCAATATTAAAATAGTAGTAATAAGTGCCTTCCGGTAGATAATTTCCGTTTGAAAGTGCTTGTACAGAAATGTTTGATTTTCCGTCCCATTTATTATCTATATTGTTATAATTACTAATGCTATACACCAGATTACCCCAGCGATTGTATACTTGAAATGAGTTTGCCAGCAGCAGCCCTTCTGCATCTACATATTTTTCTAAACCAAGTATTTCGAAAAAGTCGTTATTGCCGTCGTTATTTGGCGATATCCCGTTTGGGAAATAGAGGTCATAAGTTATGGTAATGTACACATAGGCCTGGTCGCAGGAGTCCAGTGGATCGCATACTTCATATTTTAAGGTATCGTAACCTATGTAGTCCATGTTTGGCGTATAGAGCCATACATCCGATTCGTAGTCTGTATCGATAGATCCAAATTGCGGAGCTTCAACCAGACTGTAGCTAAGTGTGGCTAGTGAATCATCCTGGTCGCTTACATAGTCATAAAGCAAAATTTCTAATGGTGTGTCTATAGTTGTTTCTAACACCACAGAGTTGGCTAAAGGTGGATCATTGATAGGGATAATTGTCATGATTACGATTATGGAGTCGCACAAGCTTGGAATCCCATAATCACAAAAGAATATGACGAGCGTGTCGGTACCTGTATAGTAACTGTCTGGCAGGTAATAGAAGCAAGTGTCGTTTCCTTCTCCAGCCTGATAGATGAAGCCAAAATCAGATGAAGCGTATGAGTCATCTGATAAGTACAATTCGTCATAATCTACATCTTCAATACTAAAGCAGACCAATGCCTCAGTGTTTTCGTAGGTCGTATCGTAAAAAATATGCTGATCGTTTTCAATAATTGGAGCGTCGTTAAGATCGGTAACATCGATGTAAATAATTATCGTATCGCATAATGAAGGAATGCCGTCATCACAAATAATTACTTCAATAGAATCTAATCCATAAAAGTTGAGATTAGGGTCGTAAACAAGACAGCTATCGTTTTCTTCGCTAATGGATATTGAAGCGTTATCAGTAAAAGGTGTAAAGTATGATATGGTTACGGTGTCAAGATTGTCGTCGAAAAAATCAAGACATATTATTAGTGTCGAGTCTTCTAGGGTAGTTCTGTAAATGGAATCTGTTTGAATGCCTTCCTCTAATAGGTATGGTGGATTGTTTTCCGGGATTACATCAATGATCACGTAAACCGTATCAGTTAGATTGCCGTCGCTTACAATCACCTTAATGGTGTCGGCTTCTTCAAATCCAAAATCAGGAATGTATGAGAAACACGTGTCAGATGCTGCTATTTCAAGATTGCCGTTACCCGTTGTGTTATTTGAGAGGAATGTGAGTGCGGCTATGTAAACACTGTCGCCATCAATGTCATTTATGTTGAGACAAATATTGATGCTGTCGTTTTCCATCACCTCAAAGACAAGTGTATCTGCAGGTAGCATGGTGTAAGGATCTATAATGTCGGGGGCATCGTTATCTGGCAGTACATCAATATATAGACTGATTGTATCGCAAGCCTGATTTATATTGTCATCGCAAACCAGAATGAGAAAACTATCTAACCCATTAAAATTATCCGGCGGCGTGTAGCTTAAACACGTATCGTTTGTGCTAAAAATAAGGTCGCCAAAACCACCCAGAAGAATGGATTCCAGACTAACCGAATCATTTTCAATATCGTTGAAATTAAAGCAAATTGTAATTGGCGTATCTTCAAGGGTAGTTGCACTATCAACCATGCTTGCATTCCCAAGCTCGTCTAATAAAAATGGACCATCGTTTATGGGGTTTACCGTAATAAACAAGGTGTCGCTGGCACATTCTGGTTGAGGCTGGTTGTCGCATACCTCATAAATTATGTAGTCGCTGCCAAAGTAGTTTTCGTTGGGTTCGTATAGAATAATACTATCACTAATTATCGTGTAGCTTCCATTAAATGGTCCTTCAAGAATTGAAGTAATTTGCAAGGTATCATCAGCTTCAATATCGAAATCGTTAAGCAACACATTGGAGCTAATAGCAATGTCTTCGTTGGTTACTGCATAATCCGATCCTGTTATTGGTGCATCGTTTACAGGAAGTACGTTTATAATAATTGTCATTGTATCGCAAACCGGACTGCCATTATTATCGCAGATTAGAATGAGGAAGCTGTCTACTCCGTTGAAATTTTCAAGTGGTGTGTAGCTTAAACAGGTATCGTTCAATCCAAACGATATGGCGCCATACCCTCCAAGCAGAATTGATTCTAAGAATACGCTGTCATTTTCGAAATCATTAAACTCCAAACAATGATCAATAGGCGTGTCTTCCGGCGTTACAATAGAGTCGGTAAGTGTTGGGTTTCCCAGATCATCGGTAAGGAATGGGCCATCGTTAACCGGATTAACCGTAATATAGACCGTATCAGTGCTACAAGGAAAAAGGTTCTGATTACACACCTCGTAGATTAAATAGTCGTTACCAAAAAAGTTGGGATTTGGCTCATATGCAATAATGCTATCACCAATAATCGTATACGCTCCGTTAAATGGTCCTTCAATTATAGATGTTATTGATAAGGTGTCATTGGGATCAGGATCCGTATCGTTTGCAATTATGTTAAAGCTTGTTTGTTGATCTTCATCAGTGCTTATGAAATCAGCTTCTGTTAAAGGAGGGTCATTGTCTTCAATAACACTAATGTATAGATATGAAGTATCACAAATATAACCGTCACATATTTCAAAAACAATGGTATCTGCCCCAAAGAAAAGTGAGTCAGGCGTATATTGGATACTATCTCCATTTAAGATAAATGCTGTTCCATTATTCGGACCACCAACGATATTAATGCTCAGATCATTTCCATTTGGGTCAAAGTCATTATCGAGTATGTGTACAACAATGGAGTCATTTTCAAAAAGAATAGTACTGTCGTTTTCAAGTATTGGCGCCAGATTGATCTCCAAAAAGTTGGTAGCACCCTGAGATAAAATAAACTCGGGTTCCCACTGCATTGTGTCTGTTGATGGGCTTAGCTCTTGCTGTGCAGCAACCAACAAGTAGGTGCTGTAAGCACTGTTGAGTGTTAAAGGGTACGACCATGTATTGCCGCTATAGCTTGTTGCAGTTCCCGCATGGTACCAAATTCCACCTTCATGTTTTAGATAAAGACTAACCGGGCTCCCGTTACCTGTTCCTGTTAATGTAAATTGTGGATTTACATAATAACTAGTATCGGTACTTGGCCCATTGGCATATGTAGCTGAGTCACTTAGTAAATTGAGTGAGGTATAATCACCATCGATTCTTACTCGACCGCTTCCTCCAGCGCCTCCGTCGTGTGAAATGATTGTGTCTTGCTGGTCTCCAAGTCCTTTGTCTCCGCCATTCACTTCAAAATAGTTATTGCCGAGATGTTGTTTTTTTGCTCCAACTACTATGCATCCGCCAGATCCGCCGCCACCGCCAGATGCACCTCTGATGCCAATCTGACTAGCATAAGGTACATAGCCGTCGCTTCCGTCGCCTCCATTAGCAGTAATTTTACCAATGTTGGTATTGTTATAGGCAAACAAGCAGATTGAACCGCCGCCACCACCGCCGGATCCACCCTGATAGAGCGACCAAACATTGCCGGCGCCACCACCAGATCCGCCTGAGAGCGGCACAATGTATTTATTTCCGTTTATGCGACCGGCATTTGAGGTGTAGTTGGCTTCTCCAATTTGGCCAATTGAACCGTTACCGCCACCGCCACCTCCAAAAGGCATACTGGTGCTATCCGGTTGTACGTTTATTTCTCCACCTGCACTACCTCCTCCAAACATGCCTGGGAAAGCTGCCGGGCTAAGCGATTGTGCATAGGTTGCACCATAAGCTCCACTGGCACCAAGCGGGTGTCCGGTTCCTCCTCCACCACCTTGATCACACCTGCCGTAACCGCCGGGTGTCCCGTTAATACTAAAGTTGCCGCGTAATGCTTCATAGTTTGATTGCGGGCTGGGAATGACCTTTCCTGAAGATGATCCCGATTCATTCCAAAAAGATGAACCGTTCGGAGTACAGCTGTAACCTCCGGCAGTGAAACCGTTTCCACTATTGCCGTTTACAGATCCTGCACCACCGCCACCACCACCAGGACCAGCATTTTTTAATGAAGCATCAACGCTTAGGGTTGTGTTTGCTCCAATAGTAATGTCTTGAACGCTGAATATATGAACTGGTAGATATCCTTGGTTCCCTTCAAGATAAGGGTCGCAGTCGTTGGTAGAAATTGTGTAAGGTTGACCGGTGCCGCTTAATGAAAAATTTTCGAAGATCATAGCACCTCGAGGCGATCGTTTTCCTGAATTAACCTGTCCACTACCAATGCTTATTGTAGGGTTTAGCGAGTTTAATGCTGGGTATGGTTGTAGCACGTAAAAGGTATCGATAGGTAAAATGTTAATGCCTACCTGCACACCAATTGGTATTTTATAGTTGCTATTAAGCTGTTCCCAGTCGGCACTATTTGGTGTAACATCGTCGTGCACAAAAATATGTGTGCTTAGGCATTGTCCTTCCCAGTTAATGGTCAGGGGCCCAATTGTTACTTTAGCGTAATCCAACGGGTCCATGCAAATAATCCGGATAGGATCGCCGGGGTTGTTAAAGAGAATGGTGCTGTCGCCTGTGTAAAAATTTGCTGTATTAAAATAATAATTGTTTACAGAAGGATCTGTGCTCAGTGGAATGAATTTGCTAATGATTTCAATTTTGGTCGCCAATCCGGGTGCACCAATATCTGGAATCATATAGTCCTTGCCCTCGCTTTGCGCCAGTAATGTAACGCTTGAGCACAATAGCAATGCAAACAGCAAAGCTGCGGTTTGATTCGTTTTTTTTATAACTCCTTTGAGAAAGTGTCTGAACATCTATTGGTTTGCTTTTCTCTATTCAATATTATTAATCGTTGTTACGATAAAACATTAATGAGGTTTCAGTCTGGTTAAATTAATCATTTATTCGAATAATTACGAACCATTGTAAACGTTGTTAGCATTTATTTTGTTCTCCGTTCTTTTTGGCTTTTTATGAATAAATGGTAGCTGTTGGTCTTCAAAGTAGATCGCTCGTAATCACCGATAGTTAGACTGGAATTCTTGGAGATGTAATATACTGTGCCCGGTTCGTTTGTCACTCTCAGGTAGCTGTTGAATTTACGAAGCATGTAAAATTGAAACTCCCAATTGTTATACACAGACGGTGTGACGTCAATAATGGTGCGTGTGTTAATCATCGAGCCAATCAGGTTTACATCGGTAATTGTCGTTTGGTTTCTAGATGTTTTTCCAATTTGGAGCGTGGTAATTGTTAATACAAAAATTGGTAAAAGAAGTGATGATTTAAATAGCAGCCTGTACGTTTTACCTGATGGATTGATCTTTTTAATCAGGTATTGATAATGGGGGGCAATGAACAGTGCAAAGGCAATAGCAAAAAATGGGAATGCAGGCAATAGATAGAAACCGCGCTGGACAGATGTTAGCAGCAATGGAAAAGAGGCACTTGCTCCAAGCATAAAGAATAATAGAATGTTGCGGGTAGTGTCTCGGCTGCTGGCAATATTCAGCTTTTTAATCTTAAAGATTACTGCCGAAAAAACTGTGATAACAATAGCTGGAAGCAACTCCATAAACATCCTGTAGATGATGTCAAATCTGTTGGTGACTGTTGGCTCGGCATCAATTCTATGCATGAGCCTATCGTTAAAGTAAAACAACAGGCTTTCCCGCGCATTGTCGTTAATTAGCACTAGCGCATAAGCGCTAAACAAAATAACTAGCAGTATTGACGAATGTATCAGAACTTGCCGAAAGGAATATTTTGCTTGATGGCTGATCCAGTAGAAAAGGAAAAAACTAAGGGGGAACAGGCCTGGCACCCCTTTAGAAAGGCTCGCCATGAAGATCGAAAGTCCGGCAAGTAAGAGCCATATATATTTTCGATCCTTACGTTTAAGACTCAGTAATCCAAAATAGATGGCCGAAAGGGTGAATATTCCCAAGGTGTTTTCCATCAGGTTGTTTCTGTACGACCAGAATACTAATGGAGTGATTATCCAAAGAAGAACCGGCAGCCATGACAGCTCCTTGGTCTTTACACTGATTAAATTCCAGATTTTAATAATTAAAATTGCTGTTATCAGAGCGCATACAAGAGAATAAATTCTTTCGGTATACATACCGTCGCCCAGTATTTTAAAAAACAGTGACTGAATGCCATAAACCAATGGTGGGTGTTCCATAAAGTATGGCGATCCTGCTTTCCACCAGGTTTCACTTAAAAATGGAAACCAGAAGGAGCCAAGCCCATTTGCCAGATTTTTTGAAACACATGCATATTGAACGCCATCCATGAACATGCCATCTTGAACAAGCACCGGGAGTAAGAGTCCAAAAAACGCTGCACAGGTAATGATCCAAAAAATGCTTTGCCTTGTTACTTTCATGAAAAATGAATTTTATGCAAAGTAATTAGATTATTAAAGCATTGTATTTGTTCTGGCTAATATTTCATTAAAAAGCCCGGATCTTCGATCCGAGCCTTTTCCCTAAATTATAATCCAAAATTATTCTGGCTTATTAAGCTTTCCTATAAATACCAGCGCATTGGTGGTATTTTCTTTAATAATAAATAAGAATGGTCTGTTTGCTAAAAAGGTGTTCGAAGGTCCGGCGCTGGTGGTGCCAAAAGTAATTGAAGTAACGGCAGCGGCTTCGGTTCCTTCCTCATTAACCTCTACATAGGTTTTATGTAATACGTCGGTTATTACCAAATTTAAACTTGAACTAATACCTGAGAAGTCTGCCTGATCAGTAAAAGCAATGCCCATTCCCATGTCGTCTAATTCTGGAACTAGATGCTTTTTAAATTCAAACTTAAATTTCGGTATGAAGATGTTCATCTCGTTAACCAATTGAAATTGACTTTGCCATTCCATCCAATTTTCGAGCGTGAACGAAGCACTTAAATCCTCAATGTTATTTCCTTCCTGCGGCAGCAGTATTACCATGCTATAATCACCTTCGCCGTAAGGTAGCTCAATGCCCTGAACCTGCTCATTGTCTATTGATTTAATATCAGCCTTTTGCTGCATGAATGAAGTAAGATACGATGAGCCGTTTGTTGGATGAAATTGCATATCTGAGCTTAATGCCGGATCGAATTCATATTTCCACGTACCTTTAAAATATATAGCATTGATGAGGTACATAATATCGGTCGGACTTATCCCATCAATTATTTTATCAATCTTATTATTGGTGTTATTCGCAACCCAATTGTTAATAATATTTACCGAAAGTGGATCAGAAAAATCCAATGGACTAACAAGTGCATCATAATAGTTCTCATTGGCACTAATGAATTCCTGTTCAATGGCAACCGTGTTTCTATACCAAACTGAATTTGCTATAGCAAGCTTAACGTCTTGATCTGCAATAACCAGATCATTGATTAACGCCTTATAGGTTTCGTTTATTTCAGTAGAAGATAAGCCCGATTTATTAAGAACATCTGCCATGCCCATTTGTGTTGCTCCATTGGCTCCATTGTAAGCCATGGCTAGCGCTATTGAAATACTTGTTGGAGAAATGAATACGTTTTGGTCGGCCTCTACATTCGTATTAATTAGTTTGAATATTTCAAATCCAAACTGATTATCAGCATTAACAACTTGTAGTGTTTTAGGATGGATACTTACTTCGCTAATTGGTTTTACATCTTCCGTTCTACTGCAAGAACAGAACATAAGCGGTACAATGAGCAGATAAGCAAAAAATGCTCCTCTGGCATTTGTTGAATTAGTTTTCGTTTTCTTAATCATGATTATTGAGTTTTAGTGGGTTAACTCCTGCTAATAATCACCTTGGCTGTGTGTAGTATGTTTTCGTTTTGTTTAATCTCCAATAAATAGTAGCCTTCCTCAAGGTCGGTTACATTTATAATAGAAGTAGGAGAGGGTGCATGTGCCCGATTGAGTTTTACCAAGCCACCCAACATGTTGTATATGTTAATTTTTAACACTCCGGTGTATTCGGGAAACTCAACAGTGATTTGGCTTTGCGATGGATTAGGATACACAATAAATCCATCTGTTTCTATGTTGTCATTAGTTAAGCTTGTACTGAATTCGAGAAAGTCAACCAGCAAATTACCGCCCTCAATTACAGGTTGCGTGTTGCTCGATTGAAATGCAATAACTACAGAGTCCGGGGTTTCATTACTATTGGTGTACTCAATAGGTAAACTAAACATTGTGTAATCAAGGCTAATTGGTAAATGCTTAATGCAATGCCCGATGAGCTCGGAACTTTGAGTTTGTTGATTGAATTTTTTCAGATAGACAATAGCCGTGGCAGAGTCGTTTGGGTTCAACTCATTATTAAATTTGTAATAGCCGGTTAATGTCTCAGGTGTAGAAACAAATGGGATTCCTGCTGTAAGGAAATCAACTTCACCAGTTTCGGTGATATTTGTTGGCTGGCCTAAAACCAACCAACCCTTGTATGGTGCACCTGCAAATCCTATTTGGCTTGTTGCAATGTTTGCAGCGTAGTAGCCGTCATTTGCATCGTTGCTACTTTGCAGGCTTATGGTGTTA
>JBFHES010000065.1:0-18024 GCA_041584015.1 Bacteroidales bacterium | reverse complement strand
CTGGCTGCCAAGAGGTCCTGAGAAAATGTTTTTATCTGCGGCAAAAGGTAATTTCGAAACCATCTTCAAATTAATGGATTATCCCGATCAGGATAAAGTGTTGAGATTATTCCATACCCTCGCCGATAAAGATTTACGAGATGCAACTTACGAGACACTTCTCGATCACTTGGACCATTCGCTGGTAATAATAGATGATTTACCGAGCCCTAAGTTTTTTGATGAGTATGTGCTGGCTCCGCGCATTAAAAACGAAATGCTATCGCCATATCGTTCATTCTTTTTGGAGGAATTCGATGAGGAGTTTGTTTCAGAATTTAAGAATAACCCGGAAGTCTTGGTTGATTGGATAAATGATAATATTTATATTCATGAGACATTTCAGTATTATGATTTACCTGCAACACCAATTGGCGTTTACAATCTCAGATTTACCAATGAGGAATCTCGTAACATATTTTTCGTTGCGGCTAGCAGATCATTCGGGGTTCCTGCCAGATTGAAGCCTGGCTTTCTAAATCCTCAAGTGTATATGAATGCTTACTGGCAAGACATTAGTTTTAGTAATAGCGAGCATGCTTCAAATGTTGATGTTAGTTTTAATTGTACTCAGGATTTGGCTTTCGATCCGGAATATTACATTCATTTTTCTCTAGCAAAATCAACCAGTGGTTTATTTAAAACCTTGGAATACGACTACGGAAAAAAATGGAAGTACTTCAGCGAATCCCTTAAAGTCTTCCCGGGTTATTATCGTTTCTTAAGCAGCAACCGCTTAAAAGATGAATCGGTATTGGTCAATTTAAAATTCATCAACATAGATGAGCATCATCCGGGGGAATTGAAAATTGAATTACCTCAGCAATTTGAAGGCTTAAAAGTGGAGGGTGTAGTTAATAAACATTTAAAATTGACCAATACAGCAACCAATAAATCGGTGTTGATTTCAGATCTATGCAAGAAGCAAGGAGCCGTTTTAGTGTTGTATGAATCAGGAGAACCAACACAACACTTGCTGGCTGAACTACCGGCAATGAAAACAGAGTTTGATAAATGGGGAGGAAATTTTTGCATGATTCATTCAAGTGATTATCTATCTAATGAAAATTTGAATGCTGAACAATTACCGCATAAGATGAAAGGTTACAAGATGGCTGCAGCAGATTTTAGCCAATTGGTTGTTGAATACAAAAAAACAACGGCGACAGACAATTATCCGTATATTTTTGTTGTTAATAGTAAGTCGGAAATTGTTTACCAAATGGAAGGGTATCAAATCGGCATACCGGAAAAGCTCTTGAGAGTCTTGCATCAACTTAAAAGTATGTAGGGATAATCGATATCTTTTTTAAAAAATTGGTAACATTGCAAAATAATGATTGAATGCCTTTGACCAGACTTAAATTACAGTGGCATCGATTAAATAGATTAAAAATAAAGTTATGAAAACCAGAACAACAATACTTTCTCTTTTAGTAATAAGCATGCTATTCTCTAGCTGCTCAGAAGAAAAGCAACTCGAAAAACGATTGGAAGGTTTGTGGACAATCTCTGTATATCAGAAGTCTGTTTTTAAAGAAGGCGTGCCTGTTTTGGAAGAAAGTGGTTCATATTTAAATGATGGAACTTTCGAATTTTATGATAGTGGTAAAGGAAAGTTCATTGTATTGTGGGACCTCGGAAAAGGAACTTATTTCGATAATGGTGATTTTACATGGACCAATACAGCTGATGTGGTTTCGATTAAACACAACGGCGTTACCGAGAAATTCGAGGTGATTAAAAACTCAGATGACAAGATGGAGTTTATTTCTGTTGATGAAGATTTTGGCTTCGAAGGAAGTGAGCCTGGTCGACTTTATTCCATGGAAGAGCGAATCGTTTTAACCAAATAGGCAGCGCTCATTCTAGCTGTTTTTCTTAATACGTGTAATGGATTAATCATACAGGCTGTTCTTAATTGAGCAGCTTAATTTATATATTGCAACAAATCAATTAAACCGTTGCAATGAAGTATCTGATCCTAAGCTCGCTGCTCGCTGTTTTACTCTTAAGTGCATGCGATCCATTCAATACACTATTAACCGAGCAAGATGTAATTTACTATGAAGCTCTGTCATTAGCACCGCAAGATGTTCCTGATACGCTTAATGTAATGACCTGGAACATTAAGTTTGGTGGCGCTCGCATCGATTTTTTCCACGATTGCTTTGGCGATAGGGTTATTATGACCGAAGAGGAGGTGTTCACCAATATGGCTGGATTGGCGGAGAAAATCAATCAGGTAAATCCTGATATTATTTATTTGCAAGAAGTTGATATTAACTCGAAACGCAGCGCCATGGTTGATCAAGTGCAGTTTTTGCTCGATCATACAGATTTGAATTTTGGCGTGTATGCATCGCAATGGCGTGCCGATTGGATTCCTAAAAAGGGACTAGGGCAAATCAATTCAGGGAATCTCATATTATCTAAATGGAAACTAACAGATGCTAAACGCATAGCGCTGCCATTGTTTGAGGAACAAAACTCAATAGTTCGTTATTTCTATTTACGCCGAAATATTCTTGAAACATGGGTGCAATTAGATGATAAAAAGCTCTGTTTGCTAAACACGCACCTGAGTGCTTATTCGCATGATGGAACAAAAAAGAAACAAGTTGATATTGTTTATAATGTAGCTCAAGAATATCATGAGACAAATACTCCATTTTTACTTGGTGGCGACTTTAATTGCCTGCCAAAAGGATCAGTAAAAATGAAAGAATTTCCGGACTCCAAATGCGAAGAGGATTTTGTGGCTGATGATTATACAGCAGAAACGGAATGGATGATGCCACTTTATACGTTTGAATCAGCCATTACCTTAGACCAATATAGGCAGGATAATAAACCTTATTTAACCCACACCGTGGATAGCGAAGAGCGTGGTGCCTGGTGGAACCGGAAGCTTGATTATTTATTTACAAATACCGATTTTGTTGATGGATCAGGAATTACACATCAGGATGAAAGAACAGGAATGAATACCATGAAACTGTCGGATCATTGTCCGGTGACTGTGAAGATGGTGTTGAAATAAGAAGTGCTTTTGGATTACTCTTCATCAGTGTTGTAAACCAATATCGATTCTTGATTCATGTGAAGAACATAGGCTTTGCCTGGTTGTAAAACATCGAACTGATCGATTCCGTGTTCGGGCCAATAAGCTAAACCATGTTCATCAACAATGGCATGCATGTTCGGAATTATAGCGGCCAGTTCAATTTTCAGCAAAGATGGTTCCTGTTTAAGATAGGCAAGAAAACTGGTCCCTTTTGGTAAAAGTATGGGGTATGTTGCCGGATCAATTTGAATGCCTTTGATGTATAGTGTGCAGGCTTCGCTTACCTTTATTTTATAGCCTTTCCCAAATTGCATGTGAGATAGTGTGCTTTTGGGCTGCCCTGGTTGGTACTGTTTGCCATCGCTGTCTTCAATCCGCTGTACTTTCGGAAGTATGTTTTCAATAATCAGCTGAATAGAATCTGCTGTTTTAAGATAGCTTGATAGCATGTTCCAACCAGCTTCTAAAATAATAAGCTGCTCTCCTTTTAGGGGGATTTCATTAGCACTATTCTGCTGACATCCCATTGTCAGGACTAGCAAGAACATAGCTGCAAATGCATGTTTTAGTTTCTTCATAGTTGTTGATCTTAACACTGATAGTTATTCAAAGTTATTGAACTTTTTTGTTTTATAAAATATCTGTTATTCACAAGGTCAATTATTACTTATGCTGAATTTTATAATTGCTATATTTGCCCCTGAATATTCAGAAACCATTTGATATGTCAAGAGAAGTAAATTTAGATGTTGCTGCTGAGCTGGGAGTTACACCCGAAGAATTTGATTTGATAAAGAAATATATGGGGCGCGAGCCGAATTACACAGAGCTGAGTATATACTCTGTTATGTGGTCGGAGCATGCTTCTTATAAAAACTCCATAAAGTGGCTTAAAACACTGCCAAAAAAAGGGAAGCATCTTTTAGCTGAGGCCGGAGAAGAGAATGCCGGACTGGTTGACATAGGTGATGGATTAGCTTGTGCATTTAAAATCGAGTCGCATAATCATCCATGTGCAGTTGAACCTTATCAGGGAGCTGCTACTGGTGTAGGTGGAATTAACCGCGACATTTTTACAATGGGTGCACGACCAATTGCTCAGTTAAACTCACTACGTTTTGGTGATCTTAAAAAAGACAGAACTAAGTGGTTATTAAAAGGAGTGGTTAAGGGAATTGGTAATTATGGTAATTCTTTTGGTGTTCCTGTGGTTGGTGGTGAAGTGTTTTTTGATGATTCATATGAGCAAAACCCGTTGGTCAATGCAATGAGTGTTGGAATCGTAAAGCATGGTAAGGTGCTTTCAGCTATTTCGGAGGGCGTTGGTAACCCTATCTATATCGTTGGTTCATCAACAGGTAAAGATGGAATCCACGGAGCTACTTTTGCTTCTGCCGATATTACTGAAGATTCAGCAGACGATATTCCTTCAATTCAAGTGGGTGACCCGTTTATGGAGAAGCTTTTATTAGAGGCTACACTAGAACTGCGAAATACCGATGCTGTGGTTGGTATGCAAGATATGGGTGCTGCTGGTATTATTTGTAGTACTTCCGAAATGTCTGAGAAAGGTGGCGGTGGAATGAAAATCCAGCTTGACAAAGTGCCTTTACGCCAGAAAAACATGGAGCCATTCGAAATTCTCCTTTCAGAATCTCAGGAGCGTATGTTGGTTTGTGTTAAGAAAGGAAAAGAACAGATAGTTGAAGATATTTTTGATAAATGGGATTTAAACTGTCAGGTAATTGGAGAGGTAATCGACGAAGATAAATTGTATTTCTACAGTGGAGAAGAGCTGGTAGCCGAAGTTCCTGCATCAACATTAGTGTTAGGTGGCGGTGCACCAGTTTACGATCGTGAATATAAAGAGCCAGCTTATTATCAGGAGTACAAGAAATTTAATATTGATGATGTTCCGGAGCCGGAGAACTTAAGGGAAATTGCTTGGATGTTAATGAAACAGCCAAACATTGCCTCTAAACAATGGGTTACTGATCAGTACGATTCTATGGTTGGAACGGTAAATATGAGTACTAATTTTCCATCAGACGCAGGTATCGTAAATATTAAAGGATCTAATAAAGCATTGGCCTTAACTGTTGATTGCAATTCGAGATATGTAAAAGCTGATCCGGAGATAGGAACTGCTATAGCTGTTGCAGAGGCGGCTAGAAATATTGTATGTTCAGGTGGTGAGCCAACAGCAATTACTAACTGTTTAAATTTCGGAAATCCTTATAGTCCTGAAGCTTATTGGCAATTTGTTGGTGCTATTAAAGGGATGAGTGCAGCTTGCGAAAAGTTTGGAACTCCTGTTACCGGTGGAAACGTAAGTTTTTACAATCAGGCTACAATTGATGGTAAAACTGTTCCGGTAAATCCAACGCCAACAATTGGTATGTTAGGTTTGGTGCATGATAAAAACCATCAAATGACCATGGCTTTTAAAGACAAAGGTCACATCATTTATTTATTGGGTAGATCAAAGAACGATATTTCACAGTCGGAATATTTGATTAAGCAACATGGCATAACTGAATCTCCGGCCCCTTGGTTCGATCTGGATTTTGAGCATGAGCTACATGGTATTGTATCTGAGTTAATTCAGAAGAACTATGTTACATCTGCGCATGATGTTTCGGAAGGTGGTGTGTTTATAACCTTGCTTGAATGTGCAATGCCTCGCGGATTAGGTTTCGATATTACTACCGATGCTGAGGTTCGCGAAGATGCGTTCTTATTCGGTGAAGCACAGGGCAGAATTATTGTTTCAGTTTCTCGTCACCATAACAACGATTTTATTGATTATATGATTGATAAGAAATTCCCATTCTCTGCTTTAGGTCATGTTACTAAAGGCCAGCTAAGAGTTGACGATGTTCCTTTTGGTTTTATTGAAGATGCGAAGAAGGAATACAATAATGCAATTGAAGAGCTGTTGAATAGCTAAAATAAAACAGCAAATAAAATACTTGAAGGAGTGTAAACGATAAGTTGCACTCCTTTTTTATTTAACAAAAAAACCACCCGTCTTTCGGCGGATGGTTTTATAAAAGTTGGTCCATTTTTTACAGAAGATTCGATAGTAAGTTGATTAAAAAAACTATCGTCTAATTTTCCAGCTTTTCAAAATCAATATCAACAAGTCCATGGTTGTCAAGAAGTCCGGTAAAGGATAAATGATCTTGATACGGAATAACAACTCCTTCGATGATCACCTTAGTGTCGCCAGAAATAGGCTGAACACTCTGGATCTCAGTTCCTGTGTATTTCCATCCCATCATTGGAATAGAAGCATCATCAAGTAAGAAGCTTATTCGCGAACTATTGTCGATATTAATGGAGCAGTTAAGCTCAGCATTGTAATACGTTGAAATAAGCATGACTTTAAGTTTAAGTTTTCAGATGCCTATACGTACACAATTGTTGATAGTTCTATTTTTATGTGAATATCTTTTTGAAACCTTCTGAAATGCCTATAGGGAAAGCTTTTTATAGTAGTCAGATTTTTTCTCGTTTTCTAAGCGCTTGTAAATATTGCTCAAACGTTTTGCCGCTTTTTTATCAGGGCTTTTGGTGTAAAGCAATTCGTAGTAGTCGCGCGATTGTTTAAAGTCTTTAGTGGCTTGTTTTAGCGCCTTTAGGAGGATTTTATATTGCTTGTTAGTTCTCTTGTCTTTATAAGCGTTCATTTCCTTTACATAAAGATCTTCTGCTTGTCGGTAATGCTTGTTTGCCATGTATTCCAAAGCAATCGTGTTTTCTTGATCTTGCTGTAGTAATTGCTTGGCAGCTTTGTCGCTTTCGGTTATATTTTCGGCCAGGGCATTTAGCAAAACATAACCCTCTAAAATTGGAATACTGTTTTTTTCAGTTGATGTGAAGCTGTTCCAAAGTGTTAAACCCTGTTCAACGTTCTCGCTTTCAACATAGGTCATAAAAAATCTGGTCTGTAGCTCTTTTGCAATTGGTCCTTCAGGATTCTTTGCAAAGTATAATTCCAAAAACCTGATCTCCTTCGATAGGTTATCAATTCCTCGATACATCATTGATGTATGTGCCAGTACATTAGTATTAGCCTCGTCTTTGTATGCAATTTTCTCGAGGTATTTTTTTGCATATAAAAGTGAATCAATTTTTAGAGCAGAAATGCCGGCCTTCTCATAGATAGAATCGGGTGCGGTTTTTCCCTTTTGCTCATAGTAGGCTGCAATTTCCTTGTAAACCGGGAACGCCACTTTATAATCGCCTACGTTATATGCATTCTGATAATCAATTGCTACACCTTTAAGAGTGCCATTCAGATAACTTGATGAAGAGCATGAAGCGAATAGTAAGGCACTGATTAATATGATAATTAATGTTCTGATCATGATTTATTTATTAGGGTCGCAAAACTAAAACAAACAACGATATCTGTAATGTAAATTGTATGTTTTTTCAAACAAAATCATACTTTAAAGGTTTTTACACTATATTCAATTATCCCTTTTTCGGGTAGTAACTAAAATGGTTAAGAATGACAACTAAAGAAATAATGGCTCAATTGGAGTCGATGGGAAGCGAGCAAACCAAAAAGGTTCTTATCAAACACGGAGCCAGAGAGCCATTCTTTGGAGTTAAGGTGGCTGATCTTAAAAAGATTGCAAAACAAGTAAAGAAGAATTACGAATTATCCTTAGAGCTTTATGCTACCGGAAATAGCGACGCTATGTATTTGGCAGGCTTGATTTCAGAACCGGCTAAGATGACCAGAGAGCAATTACAGAATTGGGCAGATAATGCCTATTGGTATTACATTAATGAATATACGGTTCCTTGGGTAACTTCCGAAAGTAATTATGGCTGGGAGTTGGCCAACGAGTGGATTAATTCTGATAGTGTTTCGTTGCAAGCTGCAGGTTGGGCTACATTTGGATCAATTGCCGGGATTACAAAAGATGAGGATTTGGACATTGAGGCGTACAGTAAATTGCTTGATCGGGTTGGAGAGCATATTCATGAGGAAGCTAATAGGACCAGACATACGATGAACCATTTTATCATTGCCGTTGGAAGTTATATAACGGAGCTTACGGAAAAATCGAAGCAAATTGCTGCTAAGGTTGGTAAGGTGCATGTTGAGATGGGCGGAACAGCCTGCAAGGTACCACTGGCGGCCGATTACATCAAAAAAGTGGAAGATAAAAACAAGCTCGGTAAGAAAAGAAAGTCGGCTATTTGCTAAATATGTTTCTTGACAGGCAGCAAGGTGGCAAACGATTAACTTCCTTTCTTTGCGGTATAATAGTTAAATAATAGCAGCATGTTTACAAAAGCAATTGTTAGACCACCAGCTAAATCTTTGGTGAATGGAATTAGCTCTGCAAATCTGGGAAGTCCGGATTACAATCTTGCAATTACCCAGCATAAAGCATATGTAGCGGCGCTCGAAAAGTGTGGACTTACTGTTGACCAGTTGCCAGTACTAGAAGATTATCCTGATTCTGTTTTTGTTGAAGATATTGCACTCATAACACCATATTTTGCGGTGGTTACCAATCCGGGAGCAGACGAGCGAAAAGGCGAAATTGAAGGAATTGAAACATTCTTAGCACAGTATATTTCAACTATTGAAAAGATTGAAGCTCCGGGAACCCTTGATGGGGGAGACGTGATGATGGTAGGAGATCATTTCTTTATAGGTCTTTCTGAGCGAACTAATTTGAATGGAGCTTTCCAGCTAATTAGCATCCTAAAGAAACACATGATGACTGGCTCAACTCTTAACATTGGCGATATGCTGCATTTAAAAACTGGTTTAGCCTATGTTGAGCAAGGCAACCTAATAGCTGTTAATCCAATTGCACAGCACCCTACTTTCGAAGAGTTTAATGTGCTGGAAATACCAATTGAAGAAGCTTATGCTGCCAATTGTATTTGGGTGAACGATAAAGTTATTATAGCAGCTGGTTATCCTAAAATAAAAATAGCGATTGAGCAACTTGGCTATGAAACCATTGAGGTGGATATGTCGGAATACAAAAAGCTGGATGGTGGCTTAAGCTGCCTTTCATTAAGGTTTTAATTGTTTTCAATTTTCTTTATCAGATCATCAATGTGTTGGTGCGCCTGGCGGAAAAACTGAAAGCGATGCTTAACAGATACGCCGCTTATTAATGTCGATTTACTTATTAGATTATTCATCCAGTAATTGGTTTCTTCACAGTACGACTTGTTAGCCGTTGACATGGTATTAAATGTTTGATGTCCCAGGTAAACTGCTAAGGTGTCGCCCAAGCGCACTAAAACCGTATTGTTAGTAATCTCTATATCGCTTATGTAAAGCGAATAGTTATTCTCATATTCTGGCTTAATGTCAGAATGCAAATATTTTGTTCCAAGCTCAGCTTGTTTTTGAATAACATCCAGCTCATCTTTCAACGACTTACAGACTACTATGGCATCTTTATCAGCCTTAAACATACCCGATTCCCAGTAGAAAGCAATTTGTTTAACAGTGCTTTGTATGGTTGTATCTGTCCATATTTCAACGGATGGAATGGTACAATAAATATCGTAAATCTCTTTAGTCAGGTGCACAAAGTCCGAAGGAATATTCTCTGCATCAAATAGCGAATCCTTTAAAAAAGGAGCATTCATAATGGATTTCATCCAGTAGAACATTTTAAATGCCGCAATTTCCGGAAAATGAATGTTATGAAAAATAGGTACATCTTCACAGGCATAAATGATCTCATGGTCCTTGGCTGCCTGAATAATCTGCAGGTCTCGTTTTAAAGAATGCAGGTATTCCTCAAAGCTGTCAACACCTTTATTCATTTGAGTGTAATTGAAAGTAACATTGCCACTTTCAAGATTAATGAATGAATCGAAGGAGATTTTATAATGATTGCATAACTTAATTACTTCATCAATACTTAGTGCTGTTTCACCGCGTAACCTGCGGTAAGCACTATCCATACTTATCTCCAGTAAATCAATTAGCTCATTAACCATCGATGTGCTTGATGGAATAATGTCTTGTATCTTCTCAAGAAACTGTGCTTGTTTCGATTTTACTTTATCCCCCGTTGCCATAAAAAATGTTTTTGCAAAGCCATAATCTCTTTAATTATGATTTGCATATTTTGATAAAGCTACGATAACTTTTGTGATTTTCGCAAAAAAATAAAACCTACCTCAATCAACTGGTTTGAATTTGCAAAAATTCCAATTCCTTGTTATGGCTGTGCTTTAATCCGTTAGCACAGCCTCTTAGCTCGCAGTACTTTAGCAGTATGAAAATTGTTAACTAAATTTTTAAAATCATGAAAGCTATCGTAAAATCATTAAAGTTAATGTTAGTTGTTGCAGCCCTATTAATTGTAAATTTTGCTGCAGCACAGGATAAAGAAAGTATTTCAATTATAAGTATTGATACCAAGGATTTGGCAATTGATAACGCATCGATGGCAAGTTTGGTTAGACTTGAATTGGAAAAAACCAATACCTATGAGGTGTTAGATAAATATGATGTTGCCGATATTATTAAAGAAAATGGCATCGATTTAAACAACTGTTTTGGTAAAAGTAAGTTGGTAAAAGTTGGTAAACTGTTGAATGCAGATAAGATGCTTACCGGAAGTGCGGAGAAGTTCGGCGAGAAGATCATCATCATTTTAAGATTGATAGATGTTAAGGATGAGAAGATTGAAGTTACCGATGTGATGGAATACTTGAATCAGGAATCAGAAATTCAAACAATGATCTCGATTTCAGTAAACAATATTCTTAAGATTGAAAATGACAACTTATTGGTTGATCTGCTAGTTAATTACGACAGGCCAATTACGAGTCCTAAAACATCGGTTAAGTTAAATGGCCCAAGAATGGGCGCCAGCCTGACAATGGGTAGAGCTGCTAAGCGAATGATGGCTGCCCGATCGGAAGGTGGTTTTAATATGTATCCGGTATCATCAATGTTTGGCTACCAGTACGAATTCCAGTATTTAAGCTCTGGTGATTTTCAGGCTTTGGTTGAAGTTGTAGGAACCTTGAATGGTTTAGAGTCTGGTAAGTTTATTCCGTCGCTCACCTTAATGAATGGTTTCCGTTTTAATAACTCAGGTTGGGAGATAGGCTTAGGACCAGTATTTAGAGGTGTTAAAACAGCACGTGGTTACTGGGATGAAGATGAAAATTGGCATCTTGAAAGAGACATGCCACAAGGTGCAAACGAGTATATAGATGAAGCTCCGGATAACAGAGGAACTACTAAATTGTCGACAGGATTGATTATAGCTGTTGGAAAAACGTTCCATTCAGGTTATTTAAACATGCCGGTTAATATTTATTTCTCACCGCGAAAAGATGGCAATGTTGTAGGTCTGACCTTTGGTTTTAATGTCGCCAAGCGACCGAAATTGAAGAATTAGAAACGATAGCAGATTGATTGCCAATTTGCCTAACGGGATGCAGAACAAAGTAAATGCTTTGTGTGGTATCCCGTTTTTGTTTTACCAATTAGTTACAAAAAACACTTTATTAAACATTTGCTCAGCTCTTCTGTTTCTCATGGCATGGTAAAAAAGCAAGCATCGTATATAATTGTTGGGTTTGGTTTGGCAGGAGTAACGCTGGCGAGAGCTTTTGAGTTAGCTGGCATTTCATTTATTGTTATCGACAATGATAAACAAAAACGCGCCTCCGATGTAGCGGCAGGAATGTTTAATCCGGTTGTGTTTAGGCGCTTGCTTAAAAGCTGGATGGTTGATGAATTGCTACCATTTGCCAAACAATTTTATGAAAGCTTGGAGCAAGCTTTAAACGACCGGTTTTATTTTGAGCGTGATTATTTTAAGATAATGGGATCGCAGGAAGGTGAGTTCTGGCAAAAGAAAGCAAACTCGGAAGAAGTGAGTAACTATATTTTACCAGAGCTGGAATTTCCCTTCGATCAAACTAAAATTAGTCATGAGTTTGGCGCAGGTGCTGTGAAGGGAGCAGGCAATCTTCTTATTAAAAAATTAATTAAAGCTTATAAAACGTATTTGCTTGGTCAAGGACGATTTCTTGATTTAAAGTTCGATTATTCTGAAATTCAAATAGCGGAAGACCATGTAGCCTATGATGCTATTAAAGCAGACAAAATTATCTTCTGTGAGGGTGCTCATGCAGCGCAAAATCCGTGGTTTTCATCGTTGCCCTATAAACTTACAAAAGGAGAAGTTCTCACTATTAAAGTACCGGGTTTAGATTTAAGTCAAATGATTAATAAAAATATTTTTGTACTACCATTGGGTGATGATCTTTACAGAGTTGGAGCAACATACGAATGGAAGGATTTAACCGAGACCCCTACGGAAAAAGGTTTGGAAAGTCTTACTGAACGCCTGGAGGCGATTATTAAATTACCCTACGAAATTATTGATCATCAGGCAGGAATAAGGCCAGTTCTGGCTGATCGAAGACCAGTGTTGGGATTTCATCCAAATCACTCGCGAATTGGAATATTTAATGGCCTAGGCACAAAGGGGGTAATGTTAGCACCTTACTTTGCTAATCACTTTGTAGAGCATATTAAGAATGAAGCGGATCTGCTGCCAGATGTTGATCTGAAGCGATATTTATAATTTGTAGTTCAGTGAAAAACCCCAAATGTGAGAACTCACAGGGTTGAGCACATTGTATTCGTTTTCGTAAATGTAGTAAACCTGCAAATCGATATCATCATTTATATAAATGCTGCTGCCGCCAGCCAGACGCCATTGATAGTTTAAAAAATCCAATCTTTTTAGCGAAGTAAAAAGTTCGTATTTGCAAAATGGTGTATACCTGGTGCCAAATATCTTGTAAGATGCTTTCATGCTATTTCTGGTGAGCAATCTTTTACTTACATAATAATTATTCTCATAGTTATCCGGCATGCCGTATTGTAGCCTGCCAGTTATTCTGAAGTTGATGCCATGTAGCTTTTTTTTGTAAGACAATCCCATACTTGTGCGTTGATGCAATTCGTAATACTGCTCAACGGTTTGCCGCTTCCAGATGCGGTATTTTAAATTGAGCGACCAGCGTTTGCTTAATTTATAGGAAAGGCTAGGCTCCAAAAGAAATCTGTCGATTGAGGAAACGTTGTTATAGAAACGCTGCTCAAGATCAATAGAAGCATTAAATTTTTTGTTTAATTTTTTTTCAAGCGATACACCCAGCCAAAGCTTGGCATCGCTGGTTTGCGAATGGCTTAAAACAGGAAGCAAGAATACTAGCAGGAAAAGCAGTCCGATGTTTTTAATCGTCATCACTGTCGATAATTTCATCATTAGCCAGATTGATATTGTATTCTGGTTCGTAATAGTAAATCTGTATTTTGGCGGTATCTCTTAAGAAATCCACTTTCCCTACCTCTAGTCGGTTAATCTTTAAGCCCGTGCGTTCTTCAATATCAGCAATTAATTGTTGACGGTTTTCCGGCTTAATGAGTTCTATTTTTTCGTACTCAAGGTTTTTTCTGGATTCGTGCTTTAAGTGCCAGGTTCTCTCTAACATAAAGGTGATGAAGAATAACACCAAGTTGGCGAAGAGAAGTTCTGCATAACTAATTTTGCTGTTTGCAAGTGCATTTACCACAGATATACCAATAACCAAAAACAGGTAGGTCATTTCTTTAATTGGTATTTGCTGCGTGCGGTAGCGTATAATACCAAAGATGGCAAACAAACCAAGAGCAAACCCAAGCTGAAGCTTTACATTGTCGAGCAAAAAGCAAAGTAGAAATACAACCGAAGCTATGAGAATGTAGGTAAAGAAATAGTCTTTACGACGTGTGGTATTATAATACAGGTATTTGGCGGTGAGAAAAATGAATATACTATTGAATGTAAACCGGATTACCAGTTCCCAAAAGTCTTCGCCGTCAAATAATTCTATTCCTAAAAAATACATATGCTTCTATTTCTAATTAATTATTCTGTTTTTCCTTAGCCGCTGTAAGCGCGGCTTGAACCTGTTCTTTTTTAACTCAGGATTTAACAACATTGCACCAAAGCAGTATTTGCTAAAGCCCATACTATAGATACCACACTGTTTTAATATTTCATCAAGTTCTTGGTTTTTAGCACCCCTGTTTTTCTTTATTTCAAGAATACTCACATTTGGCAAGTTAACTATTTGTCCATTATCAGGTTTCGAAAATGAAAGATTAAAATCGATGGTTATACGTTCCGGAACCAGCTTGTTAACCAGTGTAATTCGGGAAAAGTTATTGATAACAGTTGCCTGTAGCTGTTCTTTTTTGAATGGCGTTTTGCTACTAATAAATTGCTGCTCGTCTTTCAGAATCTCAGCGCTTTCAAGATTATCGATATTGATCCTTTTCTTTGTCGTTATCTGTTTGTTATTTTTGGTTTTAAGCTCAAGAAAAAAAAGCTGCGAGTTTACGTATTCTCTTGCCCGCACTTTAAGCCGACTTCGTAAACCATTATGATGCTCGTGGTACATGCGCATGTCTGAGGTATCAAAGTAAACCGTTTCGTAATCCTGAATGTGCTGATCCTTTATGGAGAGTACTTCGCAATTGCTTTGCAGTAAGTTTAGTAACTTTTCAAGTACATCAATATGAAAGACATATTTTGTGTCGCTTCGTTTAAGAAACTTAACATCATCCATTTCTTCCAGAGAGATGGTTTTAAATTGCGTTAGAATATGTGCTATGTTCCTATTTGAACTCGTACTCATAGGTTTTTTTCTTGTAGAGTCGTCCTTCTGAATTATAATATTCGCGGCTTAGTTTTAAGTTGTTCTTGTATTTGGTCACAATCTTTTTGCTAACCTCACCTTTTATATCCAAGGTAAGTTCTTCAGTAAGGTTGCCGTTTGTATCGTATTTGTATTTTTCCCAAAGCTTGATTTCTCCCTTACGACTTTGTTCTTTGCGTTCAATTATTTTACCTGCCGCATTGTATTTTACCTGTTCTATAATGTATTTATCGTCAATGCCTTTGTCTAGCCGTTGTTCATATGTTTTTACAGCGGTAATTCCTTGCTCTTTAATCACTGATTTGTTTTGTCCGTTTGCTGCAGTAAAACAAAGAATTGCAACACAGAATAAGAGTATGTTTTTCATAATATTTCGAATTTAGATATTATAACTGTTCAATATAGATGTCGTCAATTTTTACATTTTCGAATTCATCAGTAATATTAACTTCTTCAATAATTACGATGTCTTCAGTACCACCGGTAACATCTTCGGTGTAGAGGAATATTTTGTAAGACCCTTTTATCAGGTTGGAGAATTTGTAGGTTCCGTCGTGTTGCGTTTTTATTCGTTCATCATAAAAACTATGGTTGCCGTAGGTAATATAGATGTCTTCTTCCTGCGCCAATGAAATGTCTTTTACTACAAGGTTGGGCCACGTAGAACTATTTAAATAATTGATAAGGTAAACTGTTCCGCTAATGCTGGCGCTGCCTTCGTCGTAATCGGTGGTGTTAATCTTGGTCAATTCACCTACATCGGCATTTTCGTTTTTTCCCAGCTCAACCTCAATTATTATTTCTTTGTTCTCGTTGTAGGCTGATGCAGTATCATCAGAATAATAGAAAATTTGGTAAGTACCCGGAAATAAATATTCAAACTCAAACTGGCCATTATAGCCTGTAGCAACCTTGTCGCTGACGATTCCATTATTTTCGAACATGATGAAAATATCTTCGTCAATTGCAGCCTGTTCATAAATTACTTCGCTGTAATCGTCGTTATATACCTTCTCCAGCAGTGTGCCTTTAATATGTGAATTGCCTCCGTAACCTTCGTCTTTGCTACATCCTGAGTTTAGGATGAGCATAATAACAAGCATACTTAATGCAAAGAAATTAGTTCTCATTTTGTATAATCTCCCAATTATAGTTCTATAATATTAGCTAAAAGTAATGAAAATACGTTTACTCATATTCAGCATTATTTATTTTCTGATAACAAGTCGTTTTGTGCTGTTATTTACTTTTACAAAATACATACCTGCACTAAGCTGGCTTATGTCGATTGCTACCTCGGAATAAAAATCGCTTGTCATCATTTGCTGACCTGTAATGGTAAAAATCGACAGTTTACTTAATTCACTTTCATCAGTTTTAATATAGACTTTATCGCTTGCCGGATTTGGGAAGATGAGGAAATCAGGATTACTTGCAAGATGAGTTTCCACGGCATTGGTTTCGTTGTTCATGCCAAAACTTGCTGACTGCCACATGAAATTACCTGTTCCGTTTGGTACTCGTGCAAAAGCATAATCCGTGTCATAGGAACTAAAATACACTTGGTCTGCTATTTCCAAAGCCGGAGTGGTTAGAATAGCACCTTCGCCATCGGCAGATAGTTTAAAGTTGGCGTGAAGTCCAGCCTGCGTAGTATCCTTGTCGGTCCAGATGATAAGGTAGTCGTTGCCCATAATGGTTGTACCCGACGGGATGGTCCACTTTGTTGGATCAGCTAGATCATCGGATAAATAGTAGCCGCTTAAATCGATTGAATTTGTGGATTTATTGTATAATTCAATCCAGTCGTCGAACTCGCCATCCTGATCGGCAATAGCGCTTGTGTTCGACGCCATTAATTCATTTATCACAACATCGGAGTAGGCAAGTACATTTATGCCGACCTGATAAATATAAACATCATGTTCAGCCCCAACTGGTGAGTAGGCGCGTGTTGCTGCTGTATTAGCAGAAACTGCCTCTACGTAAAAGCGTACGAAGGTTCCGTCTTCCTGTTCTGGGATTGTTGCGCCATACTGATTGTCTCCTGCAGAACCATCGTTATTTAAGCCATCATCCAACATTTCAATTTTCTCGAATTTACCCATGATACCAGTTCCATAATATAGGTAGACAGCGTTTATGCCCTCGGTTCCACTTACCACTGATGTAACCTGAATACTCTCAGGTGTGTTTCCATCTCCATTGAAAGCCACATTGCCAATTTCCGGGCTAATGGCATCTACTTCGGCATTGCTCCACAGGTAGTTGGCTCTGGTCATAAAATAGTCTTTAACATCGGCCAGATCATCTTCGTATTCACTGTATGAGTATATTTTCTTTGGGTCGTTCTGTACGTGCTGATTAATTAAATTGTCATATTGTGTTATTAAGGTTTCAGAGGCTGCCTGAGTGAAATTCTCATTTAAGATTGTGCGAACATGAGCCAGGTATCTTTGGCGTAGTTCCGGAACAGCAAACAGCTTGTTCTGCATGGCGTAATCAGTATTTGTTTCTTTGTAAAATGGACTCCAGTTTGTTGCCTGATTTACCTGAATACAACTGTTGCCATCGTAAACTTGTGGCACTAATCTGCCAGTTGCTTCATCAAAATATATGAAATAGTCCATGCCTCCTTTGCCTACATAGCTATCCTGATCGGTGAATAAAATTTCATGTGCTAAATACCAAAGGGCTGCATCGATATCAAACACCTTGCTTAAGGAATCTACTAATGCAGTTGCTGGTGTGTTGTTTAAGGCATCGCAAGCATTAATCAAATCTTGCCATGGATCATCCTTGTATGATTTCTTTAGCACATAATTCTCTGTATAATCAGTCGAGTCCGGACCATTGTAATTAAGTGTCGATTCGCCTGCTCCAAAGCCTGAACCACCTGGACCACCCGGGCCACCTGGTCCGCCACCGGAACTTGTTCCTTCGCCGCGCCATCTGGTTGATTCTTTATCCAGGTACCAATCCTCAACGTGCTGTGCATCCAGTTGCTGAACATTAGCGTATAAACCCCAGTCCTCACCATTAATCTGAAGATTTACAAAACTTCCTTTTGGTGCTGGTATGTGATCTCGGCACATGTTAAAGTATAAAACCTCACGAATAAATGATGGATCGTCGTAGCAATTTAAAAGGTTGAGATTATCATAACCATCTATGTCTTG
>JBFHES010000064.1:0-18387 GCA_041584015.1 Bacteroidales bacterium | reverse complement strand
TGTCTGGGTTTTCTCAAATTATTGAAGGAGAAGATGGATTGTACTATGATGAAAATAAGAACTTGTATACCGGCGTGTACACCGAGTTCTTTGAGACAGGCCAGAAGAGAATAGAACTAAGTTTACTAAACGGCATGAAGGATGGTAAAACCGTTCTGTACTTTGCAAGTGGACAAAAGAATGAGATTCGTTCTTATGTTGGAAATGAAATGGGCGGCACATGGATCACCTGGAACGAGAAAGGAATTAAGATTGCAGAGGCAAGTTACTCGGCTGGAAAGAAAGATGGTAAATGGTATGTTTGGGATGACAAGGGAGCACTCAGGTATGACATGACCTATAAAATGGGTGAGAAATCCGGTACATGGATTATGTATGATGCCAAGGGCGCTATTCTTTCCGAAAAGAAATATTAAGCGAGAATTACGTGCCCAGCTAATGAATAAAAAATGGTTAATCTTAAGGGCAATGTGCCGGTACGATTAACCATTTTTTTATAGGTATACAATTCAACTAATTATTCAATTTGTCTGAAAATTTCGTCAATAGGTTTCTTTGTTTTTGGTTTAGGTGACACTGCGGCTTTTCCTACAGCGACAAATGCAATTAAAGAATCGGGATGTTTAATATCCAGTTTTTCCTCCATTTCCGATTTTGCAACCATCGGACCTGTTAGCCAGCAAGCCCCATAACCCATATCAACCGCAGATAGCAGTATGTTCTCAACAGCTGCACCAATGGTTTGAATATTCGGGTGATTTCTTAGTTCATTAATTTCATCGTGCACGTAGAGCGTTTTTTCCAACACCTTGTCGATAATCGCCTCATATGGTTGATTGATAATTGCAATTACCGCTGGTGCATCGTTAAA
The DNA here is from genome assembly GCA_041584015.1 of Bacteroidales bacterium. Lineage (GTDB taxonomy): Bacteria > Bacteroidota > Bacteroidia > Bacteroidales > M50B96 > JBFHES01. The sequence continues at coordinate 17,516 of JBFHES010000064.1, read as the reverse complement.
AAATGAAGAAAAGCTTTTCACTCTTTCTTTAATCTTCTCTACAATTTCAGGTTCGCTTTCTCCAAGCAGTTGATCATACTTTTCTGCTACAATCTGTTTTAATTGATTGAGTAATTCCTTGTTAGTAATTGCAATAAATTTCCAGGGTTCAGAATTAGCCACGCTTGGCGCCAGCGACCCTCTTCTTACAAGTTCCTTAAGGTCTGCAACCGGTACAGCTTCTTGTGTGAATTTACGTATGCTTGTTCTATTTTCTAATACCTTTAATAATTCCATGTGTTAAGTATTTATCAATTGATTTGCCTAATAATATTTAAAAAACGCTTATTGAGCCGTAAGGTTCAGTTGAGAAATAAAAAAACCCGGTAAAAAACCGGGTTTTAAAACTTATGCAGCGTTTTTAATTTTTTTCAGAAGCAGCATGACATAAAAAATACCGATCCATATGCCAATTGTAATTCCCAGGTAGGAAAGAATAATCCACCAAGGAGCAAATTCGTTGGTTCGCCATAAGGCTCTGTAAGAATCCCAGTTGCTTGCAGGAAGCACAGTTCCCCAGGCAATTTCCTGTTCAGCTTCAACTGCGTTAAATTCTGAGTCTTCTAATTTAACTACAATACTTAATTTACCTTCTTCGTCTCCAGGGATACCTTCGGGTAGCGTTACTTTTAAATCACCATCTTTATCGGTATAAAGGGTGTTGTCGCTTACCGGTAAGAAACCGAAATAGCGTTTTACATACACACCAACTTTTGCATCAGCAACAGGTTTCTTTGCTCCGTCTTCAAGCACTTCGAGGAGTTTAACAATAATGGCATTGGTACCATTCTCATCACGAAGTTTTAATGCAAGTTCACCGTTCTTCTTAGGCGCAGCGTTTGCAACATCGCCAAGATTCCGAAGGAATAGAACAATGCTCCATAAATCATTTTCGGGTAAAGCCTTAAATGCAGGCATGGTAGCACGTCCGTTAAAAATTTTATGGAAGATGGCTCCATCCGTTTGCTTCACAAATGCTTCAGAAGTTAAATCGGCCGCAGGAATAACTCCTCTGCCATCTGCAGCTGGTCCATGACAGGCTGCACATTGCAGTTTGTACAAGCTGGCGCCGTCTTCTATGGCTTTTTTATTTGCTTCAAGAGGGTTTTGCTTTGCGGCTGCATCTGCAGGTACTTCCCATGGTGGAAAGTCTGCTGCAATAGCCATCGAGCTCGTTAGAATAAGACTAACTATGAGTAAGTTTATATATAATCTTTTCATCATTGTAATTTTATTATTGTTCGTTCTTAGCAGCTTCTTCTACATTATGATGTCCGTTTTCATGTGCAATCTCCCAGATTGGTAGAATTGGGAACATGCGAACAAAAAGGGTTACAATTAACAAGGTTCCCGCAATTGTTCCTGAGGTTACAGCTATCTCCGTAAAGGTTGGATGATAGTAAGTGAAGTGCTCTGGTACATTCTGAATAGGGAACGTAGGATGAAACTGTGTAGGTACAACAAGAATAAAACGCTTTAACCAAGCACCCATAACTACTACAATTGATATAATTAAGAGTGGACCCGGAGTTCTCATTCTTTTGAAGAGAAGTAAGAGAATTGGTACAATCATTCCCAAAACCTGGGTGCCCCAGAAAAGGAGTGCTTCATGTCCACCGAAAAGTTCATCGATGTGACCGGCATCCAGCTTTTTCATTTTGTAGGCCGGAACCAAATACTCATTAATGTTGAAGTAAAGGTAAACAAGTGAGGTTAAAACCAGTAATTTACCCATCATGTTGAAATGCTCTTTGTTTAAGTAGTACTCAAGTTTGTAAGCTTTTCTAAAAACATACATGCCAATGATAACTGCGGCAGATCCAACCATAAAAGCACCAGCAACAAAGTAAGGCCCGAAAATGGTACTGTCCCAGCCCGTACGATTGTTTACTGCAAATAGCCACGATGTTACCGTGTGAATTGCCAAGGCAACCGGCATCATTAAAACCATCATTGTTTTTATAGCCTTCCTTAAAAGGCGATATTGTTCTGCTGTGCCTTTCCAACCTAGGGATAACATCTGATAGGCTTTCTGCTGCCATTTTGGAGCATCAGTATACCTGTCGCGTAATATCGCAATATCCGGAATAAGCGGAATGTAGAGCAAAATAATACTAATGATCATGTAGGTAGTTACAACGGTTACGTCCCAAACAATTGGCGAAGAAACTCTTCCATGAAGAAAAATATTCAATGCTCTGTCGGGTCTACCCATGTCTACAATAATGCTCATCCCTGCAAAAACCAGGGCACCAACTGCAACTACCTCTGCAATTCTGGATAGTGGAGTTGCCCAGGGCATGTCGGTAAGTTTTAGAATTGCTGTTACCAGCGATCCCACCAAACTCACAGCAATTAGGAATACGAAATTCGCAATGTATACGCCCCAAGTAGAATAGTCGCGCATAGCTGTAACACCCAAACCAGTGGTGAGCTGCCTTAGGTAGGCGAATATTCCTATTAGTAAAACTAAAATTAGAAAACGCACCCACAACTTCGAAAGCATTGAGCGCTTTTTTATGGGATTAATCAGGTCGTCAAAAATCTCCTTTATTGGTTTGTTGCCCGTTAACCCTACTGTATTTGATTCTGCCATAATTTATCTAGTTAGATATTAAACCTTTGCCTTAATTAGTCATTTTTTCTGCCTCATCAAACGGAACTCTTCTGTCCTTAGCTGGTAGATAGAATACCTGAGGTTTTGTGCCAAACTCCTCGTGCATGGTGTAACCAGCGTTGTCTCTAATTAGCTCGCTAAAGCGAACTGTTTCGCCCGATGTACCGTTGGTAACTGCATCTTCGTTTTTATCTCCGAAATAGTAAACACCATTTGGACAAGCAGAAACACAATACGGAAGTTTACCCTGACGTAAGCGGTCGGCGCTGAACAGACATTTAGAAATAGTACCCTTCTTCTGTGGAACATTTAGCTCTACATCGTAAGTACGTAATCTTTCTTCTTCGGTCATTTCCGGCTCAAACCAATTGAATACACGTGCAGAATACGGACAAGCTGCAACACAGAAACGACAACCAATACAACGCTCATTGTCGATTAGCACGATACCATCTTCACGCTTGAAAGTAGCATCAACCGGACAAACCTTTGTACATGGAGGATTGTCGCAATGGAAGCATGGTTTTGGCATGTAATAAGGTGCAGAGTCGGCGTTATCCTGCATGCGCAATACATTTATATGATGCTGCTCCGGACGTAGCTCATGAGCTCCCTGGCAGGCTTCCATACATTTACGTGCATTTTGGCATTTGGCAAGGTCGATTACCATTACCCACTTTTTACCTGGAAGTCCCAAGCGCCCGCGACGCTGAAGTTCGCTTAACTCTTCTTCGTTAGCTATAACTTCGTTGGCCAAACTTAAGTTGCTTTTATTAACCTCTACAAGCTGACCGTCCTGGGTAAGTAATTTAACTTTCTCTTCAATTTCGCTATTGGTGCCACCTAATGCTTGCGATGCACCAACGGTTGTAATAGTGCCTGCTGCACCAATTGCCAGCCCAAGTGTTTTTAGAAAATCCCTTCGAGGGTTCTTGGCCGGGTTAGAGTCTTTATTATTTTTTGACATAAATATGATATGTTTTTATTGCTTTCGATTTACTACAGGTAAAGGTAAAAATTGTTTTCGCATTTTGTTGTCAAATATATGTAATTCAGAGAAAATTCGATCAGGTACTTTTATACTTAATTATATTTTGAATCATTATAAATAAGGCCTAATGTAAAGCATACCAGTCGTCTAATTCAAAACTATTTTAACATCATTTCTACTTGTAATTTTACGTATTTTTGAGGAGCATAATTTATACGCATAAATAGCAATTTATGACACATGATATTGATGGTTTTGATAGTGAGAAACTTATAGGTGATTTTTTAAATGATTTTAGTATTAGTGATAAGCTTGATAAGCCTGTTGCTGTAGCCAAGGATGAAAATCTGGGTAAAATTACCTTAGATGATTATGATGAGGTGGAGTCGTCTGACGAAACAGATGATAAGATTAAAATTTTGCAGGAATTAACACGCGAGATAGAAAACAAAACCACCATTGATTATCAAAGTCATTATGATATTGAGTTGCCAAAATTCAAGATTGATTATCGAAAGGAGCTGAACCCAAATCAATATTATGCTGTAACGACCATTGATAAGCCTTTGTTGGTAATTGCCGGTGCCGGTAGTGGAAAAACCCGAACCATTGTTTACCGCGTAGGCTACTTGCTGGAAAACGATGTTGATCCTGCCAGAATACTTCTCTTAACTTTTACAAGGAAATCGGCTGCCGAAATGATTAACCGAACTGTGCAGTTGCTCGGAAATAATCAGGCCGAGCGAATTACCGGAGGAACCTTCCATTCTTTTGCAAATTACGCGCTTAGAAAATATGCGAATGTAATTGGTGTGCAGGCTAAGTTTAGTATCATCGATACCATTGATGCACAAGATATAATTGCATTAATCCGCGATGAATTGATTAAAAAGCGCGACAGGGCATTCCCTAAAAAGAAAAGGCTACAGGAGATTATTTCTAAGGCAAAGAACTGCGTGTTGAGTATTGAGCAGATTATTGAGCGGGAGTTTACCGGATTGATCGATTTTCAAAAAGAGATTGAGCTGATTGCCACTACCTACGATAAATATAAACAGGCAAATTTCTTGTTGGATTATGATGATCTGTTAGAAGTAATGGCAACCGCTTTAAAAACAAATGCCCGTTTTAAAAAGTTGCTGCAAAATGCATTTCAGTATGTAATGGTTGATGAGTACCAGGATACCAACATTTACCAAAAAGAAATTGTTGAAGCCATAGCCGAGAAGCATCGGCGCATCATGGTTGTTGGCGACGACTCGCAAAGTATCTACTCTTTTCGTGGTGCTAACTTCGAAAACATCCTGCAGTTTCCGGCAAGCTTTCCGGATGGGAATGTGGTGAAGATTGAGCAGAATTACCGCAGTAATCAAAAGATTCTCGACTTTACAAATTCAATAATTAGCAATGCAAAATTAGGGTATCGGAAGGTGTTGTTTTCGGAGACCATTGCCAGGCAGCATCCGGCCTTCAAGAAGTTTTACGATCAGGAATCGGAAGCAACTTTTATTGTCGATAAGATATTGGAATCGCGTGAACAGAATATTCCCTTATCGGAAATGGCTGTTTTGGTGCGCGCAGCCTTTCACAGTAGTTTTATTCAAGCTGAGCTACTCAAACGAAGCATTCCGTATGTGGTTGTTGGTGGTATTCGTTTTACCGAACGTCGGCATATTCGCGACATGATTTCGTTTTTGCGCATAATTGTTAACGCCTACGATGCAGCTGCATGGCATCGCATTTTAAAATTATTACCTGGAATTGGCGATGTGTCGGCGCGTCAAATTATTCAGGAAATAAGGCAGCACGATGGTGAATTGGTAATTGATAAATTCAGTAGCAAAAGGTATTACGATGTGCTGGTAGAATTGCGAAAGTCGCTGCTACGAGCTTCGGAACCGGATGTGTCGGTTACCTCAAAAATTGAGATTCTTAGGGAATATTACAGCCCGATACTTAAGCTTATTGAGGATGATTACGAGAATAGAAACCTGGACATAGATGTGTTGCATTCTTTGTCGGGGCAGTACGACGATCTTGGCAAATTCCTCTCAGACTTTGCACTCGATCCACCTTCAAATCAGTTTCAGGATAGCGCTACGCTCTTGATAACTGAAGATGAAGAAAAACCGGTTACCATTTCAACAATACATTCATCAAAGGGATTGGAGTGGCACACCGTATTTTTGCCGCATTTAATTGATGGCTTATTTCCGTCGTCGCGTGCTTTAAAAAGCGTGCAAGACATGGAAGAAGAGCGACGCTTGTTTTATGTGGCCAGTACACGCGCCAAGGAGAAACTGTATTTAAGCATGCCATCGTATTTCAGTTCATGGGACAAGGTATTTACCAAACCATCGCGCTTTCTGGTAGAGATTGATCCTAAGTTCTTAGAGATTTTATAATAGAACTTATAGCCCACAGGAGTCGAGGTTGTCGCACACCTGATCGGCAAAACCCACTCCGGCTTCGGAATAAAGGTTGTATGCCAAATGCACACCATGCTTTTTTAATTCAATTATTTCGTCATCGAATTGTGCCGTTGCTGCTACCATGCCGGGGTAATTTACAACCTTTAATCGTTTAATTGTATCCATGGCCGACTGATGATCGTCCATGCAAAGCATAACCAGCTTTACCTGTCCGGCTGGCTTGCGCATAACGTTTTCCCAAAATTCAGTATCGGTCGCATCATCATGAATAACATTACGCCCGGCAACCATATGCTTCTCAACTTTTTCCCGATTGTAATCAAGAGCTAAAACTTTCTGACTGTACCGTTTATTTAATTGGTCGTAAGTTGCACTGCCCAGTAGTCCCATCCCAAAAATCAGAATCTCTGCATCCCTAATATCAATGGTTCTGTCGTAGATGATGCGCTCCTTGGTTTCGAAACGTAAGAGGAATGGTTTTATCTTATTAAATATTGGAATGGCATAATTATTAATTGGCGATGAAATAACAAAGGTAATTGAGAGGGCCAGGGCCAGAACCACCATCCAGTCTTCAGGAATCCAGGCGTTGCCGATACCAACCGCAATTACTATTAATCCAAACTCGCTAAAGTTTGCCAGCGGAAGTGAGGTTAATACCGAGGTTCTTGCGCGTAAGCGAAACTTTATAAAGGTGAAGAAATAGAGCACCAGTTTGAGGTTGAGTAACAGGGCAAGTATAAATGCAATGATGATGTGATTGTACGACGGAATTCCTGCCAATCCAATTTTTAGGAAGAAGCCGATTAGAAAAAAGTCTTTGAAAGCCATAAGGCCATCGGCTAATTCTTTACCCTTCTTATGTTGCGATATCATCATGCCTATTACCAGCGCACCCAGGTCTGCTTTTAAGCCCACCATTTCGAACAAGTAGGCTCCCGGAATAAGAGCTACAAAAAATCCATAAAGGATAAGTAGTTCTCCGTGGCCTATTTTTTCAAGCATGTAAAAGAGAATAGGACGAATAACATACAATCCTGCCGGGATGAGGATAGCATACCAATGTGGAATTTTTCCGGCAGCTATTACCAGAAACAGAACTGCTATTAAATCCTGAACAATTAAAACACCAATTGATATTTTTCCGTGTAAGGAATTGCTCTGCCCGGTTTCTTCCAACACCTTAACCGCAAACACCGTACTCGAGAAACTTAAGGTAAATGCCAACAGCAGACTAACTTTCCAGTCTAATCCTGCGAATAATGAAAATCCGGAAAAACTAAGAGCGAATATGGCAACACCCAGTAAAACAGAAGATGCCGCCATGTGTATACTTGCACCACCCCAAATCTCGGGTTTTAGTAAATCCTTAATGTTTATTTTTAAACCAATGGTAAAGAGCAATAGCGTTACGCCCAGGTCGGATACAACTTCAATAAACTCGCCAGCCTCAGCATTAAGCTCATTAAGTATAAAGCCTGCGATAAGATAACCAACCAACGGTGGCAGTTTAATTGTTCTAACTGCAAAACCAGATGCAAATGCAAGTGTTAGCCAAATAGGATCCATTTATTAGTGTTTTTCCAAAATTAATCAACCGTATCTATATAACAATACCATTGCCCTTAGGTTCCCGTAATAATTTCAAATTATTTAATAATTTTTCATTGCGAAGACGGTCTGTAGTCGCAATTATTTTTCCATGAAAATATAGCGAACTAATGAGATATGAAACCCAGTATTTTTAATAAACCTTATCTTAGAGCAAAATTATTTTTATGAGCAAGTATGAGAATTTGAAGAGTAAGATTGTTGAGGCAAATCAGTTGGATCTTGTTCTGCAAAAATGGCAATCGGAATCAAAACAAGTGGTATTTACCAATGGCTGTTTTGATATCATTCATCGCGGGCACATTGATTATTTATCGAAGGCAGCAGATTTGGGCGACGTATTGGTTGTAGGCCTGAACACCGATGCATCTGTTCAGCGATTAAAAGGTCCATCGCGTCCTATACAGGATGAACTATCGCGGGCAATGATTATGGCGGCTTTTTCTTTTGTCGATTTGGTGGTGTTTTTCGATGAAGATACGCCCTACAATTTAATTAATCAGGTAAAACCACAAGTGCTAGTAAAGGGCAGCGATTACAAAATTGAGGCAATTGTGGGTTACGATATTTTACAGAGTTATGGCGGAGTTATTAAAACATTAGACTTTATTAATGGCTATTCAACGTCCACAATTATTAATAAGATTAAGACCGAAAAGTAAGTTGTGTAATTAATCTTTAATGTGTTAAAGTAAGACCTTGTATTTTATATTTTGATAATTTTTAATTCCTTTGAGTATAAATACTAACACTTATTTATTATGAAAAAATTGCTACTACCCTTATTGTTGATTTTTCTGGCACCTACCCTACATGCTCAAATGAGTGCCACAAACTATAATCTTCAATCATCGGCACTAAGTTTACACATCGACGTGCTGGATTACTTTAATAATGATGATGGCTTAATTGTAAACGACCTCGCTAAAAAAAGACGTAAAAAGAAACGAAGCAAATCTAAAAGTTTGCCATATGCTTATGGTGTAGTTGGTGGTTTAGCCATGTACAACATTGGCGGTAAAGATGCCGATCTGTATGAATCGTTGTATGGTGAAGGCGATTTTAAATCAACAATAGGAATACAGGCTGGTGTGGTTGGTGTTTATAACTTTATGGATAATATTGGCGTTAAGTCCGGATTGATTTATACCCAGAAAGGATTTAAATTTTCCGGATCAAGCTCTGAAAGCATAATGGGCATTACTACCGAGAGCGAGATTGATATACACGACGTATTCAATTATCTTACCTTACCAATTTTAGGACATTACACCTATGGCGAAAGCATTAAGTTCTACGGAAACCTTGGTCCAACAGTGAGTATCTTTACCGGAGGTACTGAAGCTCTCGACTATTCTGCCACCGTTACAATGCCGGGTATGCCAAATGTAACCGATGGAAATAAAAGCGATGGCGATCTGGATAGCGATATGTTTAAGAAAATTGAGATAGGTGCGTATGTTGGTGGTGGTGTAATTATTCCCGTAATTAAGAAACGCAGAAAGCCAACCATTAATGTGATGGCCGATTTAGGTTATAACATTGGATTAACCTCGGCTGCAGAAGATGGTGAGTTGAAAAACAAAGGACTGGGCATTGCTTTCGGTGTTTTAGTGGGCTTATAGAATTACAGTTTTACATGTATATAAAAACCGCTAAGTATAAATCTTAGCGGTTTTCTTGTTTTACCGCAGGCACCTTATGCCTACCACCGAAATACATCAATTTGGTTTGCATGGTAGTTTTGGTTTTTGACAAAGGATTAAAACCTGGCCGCGCATAAGGAGTAGACAAACAATAATAAGTTTCAGATACATACCTGTTATAACTCCTATGTAAAGGTGTTTATATTTCCTATATTTGGAATGCTATGTACAACTAGCCAGCAATGATATAAATACAATAAAAACACCTGTACATATAGATATGTTAGCACCAATTTAAGAACGACCTGCATCAATGACAGATAGACCAAATATATTAGTAGTTTGTGGACGTAATAAAAAACGGAGTCGGACAGCTGAGTCGATATTTAAAAACGATAATCGATTCAGTATTCGTTCAGCAGGATTAAGTTCCAAAAGCGACAGAAAGATTTCGGAAAAAGATTTGAATTGGGCAGACCTTGTTTTTGTAATGGAAACTGGATACAGAGCTAGGATTTGGGGACAATACAGACACATGGAATTGCCCCAGATTGAAATTCTTGATATCCCAGATGATTACGAATTTATGGATGAAGAATTAATAGCGTTATTGACTGACAGGATAAATAATACTTTAAAAATCGTTTATAAAATTTGACTATTAATATGACAAGTCATAAACCATTAAAAAGCGTTACACATAATTTTGGACATTCATTTATAAGTTTAATGAATTACATAAATGACGATTATTTCATGGGGCATTTATTGAAACAGGCTCGCAAGACAAATTGTAATAAACTGACAGTTGATATTTTGAAAAACATTGCACAACCGACAGAACTTTTAACTGACCAAATAAGACAATCAGTAGAATATTGGAATAAGTGGTTTCCCAAATTAGTAGAATGTAGCGGTTCGACAATGGATTTTGTAAATTCGGCAACTATGACTATAGAATTTGATTTAACCAAAACAAGACCATATGCTGGCAATAAGGATTATTTAGAAAGTCCATTTGTTTGTGAAATCGTAATTATTGATGACAGACAAAAAGAATATAAAAGGAAACATGAAGGATGGTGGTTTCCAGAGACAAAATAAGAAGATTTGAAATAAAAACTGGTGCTAACATTTTGCATATTCCATAAGGGTTTCAGTGGTATGCGAGCAGCGGTTTTCCGCTCATTCTCTCGTCCGTATGCGGACAGAGAATCACACGCAAACCCTTACGTAACATGCAATTTACCGTTATGCCGCATGTTGAAAAGAAAAAACAGACACACTTGTTTCATATACTAAAAAGATATACTTTTGTTATATTAAAAGTGTAAAATATGAAAACAGTATCATTAAAAATTGACGATTCTATTTTTGGAGAAACCGAAAAGATTCTTTCAAAAATTAAGAAACCAAGAAACAGGTATATTAATGAGGCAATTGAATATTACAATAGATTGCAACGACGCGCTCTGTTAGAGAAAAAACTAAAAAAGGAATCTGACTTGGTAAAAAAAGATTCAATGACTGTACTTAAAGATTTTGAGGAGATTGATTATGTCGATTAAACAATACGAAATCTGGATTGCAGATTTAAATCCGCAAATAGGGACAGAACCTGGCAAAACTAGACCAGTTCTTACAATCCAAACAAATCTATTAAATCAAATTCCGCATCCATCAACAATTGTTTGCCCTTTGACAACAAATGTTAAAAAAGACTCAGAAATCTTGAGAGTCCATATAAAAAAAGGAGAAGCAAATTTACATCAAAATTGCGATGTAATGATTGACCAAATTAGGGCATTTGATAATAAACGACTTGTTAAGAAAGTTGGGAATTTACCTCAAAACCTAATTGAAAGGGTGAAAGAAAATTTAATGATTATAATTGATTTAGAATAAAAATTAATTTTCAAAATGGATGAAAAACAAATTGAGGAAGTAAAACAAATATTAACATCATGGAATCCTCTTGGAACAAGAGCTAATCAGGTTTCGGATTTAGCCAACTATGAGACAGAAGCAATTGACATTTTGTTTCATCTTGATAAACATAGGGTCTAAGACCCGATTGACCCGATTGATATATGAATTACAAACGATATTTATCGTTGGAATAAGGATGTAGTTTTAAATGATAAAGCAGTTATCGGGTCTTTGCCCCTTACCTTATAGAACGCTTAAAAATCGTTATTAAACTTTATAGCCTCTATTTATAGCCTCGAATTCATTTTTTCGTTAAATTCACCACAAGCTTTACAACATCAACTAAATGGCACTCTCATCTAAATTTAAACAGAGGATTTTAGACAGACTGCCGTTAACGCCAATTAATTAGCGATACAGCAATAAACTAAACGATATGAATTGAGATAGCATGATAAACAGACTCACATTGATAATATGGATATTATTTCTTTGCTCCTTCCAGTCTGATTCTTTTAAAGACAGTCAGTTAAAATATTCGAGAGTTCGACAAGCATATAAGGATAAAGAAAGTAGCATGTTGACTCTTCTTCAAAACAATAAGATAGATAAGAAGAAGCTTAAAATTTATCTGCGAGCTTTTAAGAGTGAGAAACAGATTGAGTTGTGGGGAAAAGGTGATTCCGAAACAAAGTACTCTTTGATTAAAACATATGAGGTTTGTCGTACTTCGGGCAGATTGGGGCCTAAACGGAAACAAGGAGATTTGCAGATACCTGAGGGATTTTACCATATAGACCGATTCAACCCCTATAGCAACTTTTATCTTTCTTTAGGAATTAATTACCCAAATAAATCGGATGGGATATTAGGAGAAAAAGGTAAACTTGGAGGAGATATTTTTATTCATGGAGCATGTGTTACTATTGGATGTCTACCGATAACAGATAACCAAATAAAGGAGTTGTATATATTCTGCATTGAGGCTAAACATAATGGACAATCAAAGATTCCTGTGACAATTTTCCCATCAAAACTAACAGAGGATGAATATAAACGATTGACTGATAAATACAATTCAGATTCTGATAAAATAGGATTATGGACTGACCTTAAAAAAGGTTATGATATCTTTAATGAAACAAAACAACTTCCCTTGATTGGATTTTTAAATTCAGGGAGACATAGTGTGAATAAATAACTGGTGGCAACAAAGTACTGAGGTAAAATCCACCAAATTTTTCTTTTTTGAACTACGTTGTTTTTTAGGGCCGCAGGTTCAAAAAAAGAAAAATTATTCCACAGTCAAACTACTTTTGAAATCAGGATTGTAAGGAATTCCTGATTTGGCAATAGCAAAGGCCTGTTTCAATAATTTATAAACATAGGGTCTAAGACCCGATTGATATATGAATTACAAACGATATTTATCGTTGGAATAAGGATGTAGTTTTAAATGATAAAGCAGTTATCGGGTCTTTGCCCCTTACCTTACAAAGATCGTCTGTAAAGAAAAGTGGATATTCTTTACAGAATAAGTTATATTTGTAAAGAAAAGCACAAAATCTTTACACATGAATCAAAATGAAAACTGGATATTAAAGGAACTCCCTTTGCCCATCGACATTGAAACAAAGGCTGTACTAAAAAGCTTACCAGCAGCTCATGCAGCATTGGCTGAGCTAAAAGGAATTGCATCGACAATCCCAAATCAAATCATTTTGATTAACACTTTAGGACTACAGGAAGCAAAAGACAGTTCTGCAATTGAAAATATTATTACTACTCACGATGATTTGTATAAATCTGAATTAAATCTCGATGCTTTTAAATCACTTCAAGCAAAAGAAGTTCAGAATTATATTTCTGCTCTTAAAAAAGGATTTGAACTAGTTAAAAATAAAGGATTAATCACGAATAGAATAATCATTGACATTCAAGAAGAGTTAGAAAAGAATAATGCAGGTTTTCGTAAACTTCCCGGTACTGCTCTTAAAAATGCAACTACAGGAGAAACTGTCTACACACCACCACAAGACATAAATGATATTAAACGATTAATGTCAAATCTTGAAAAATTTGTCAATGACCCGACAATATCAGACTATGATCCAATTGTTAAAATGGCAATTATTCATTACCAATTTGAAAGTATTCACCCTTTTTATGATGGTAACGGAAGGACTGGAAGGATAATTAATAATCTGTACCTGATTCTGGAAAAATTACAAACCCTACCCATTTTATACCTGAGTAATTATATCATAAAAAACAAAACTGATTATTATAGGCTTTTACAGCAACTTCGAGATAATGAGAATTGGGAAGAATGGTTATTGTTTATGATTAAAGGGATTGAAATTACATCTCGAGAAACAATAAGTTTAATCGCAGAGATTAAAGCTTTGATGCAAGAATACAAACACAAACTTAGGGATAACTATAAATTCTATAGTCAAGATTTATTGAATAATCTTTTTAAACATCCATATACAAAAATTGAGTTTGTTGTAAATGATTTAAAGGTTTCACGGATTACAGCCGCAAACTATTTGAATAAATTAGCTGAGGATGGTTTATTAAAGAAAGACAAAATCGGAACTGGAAATTATTATATAAATGAAGCATTGTTTAAACTATTGACAAGAAGGTAAAAAACTAAACTACTAGCGTTAATTTTCTGTATATTCCATAGGGGTTTCAGCGGTTTTCGAACCGTGTGTTTCCGCTCGTAATCTCGTCCGTTTACGGACAGATTACAACACGCAAATCCCCTACGCAACATACAATTTTCCGTTATGCATAATACAAACACAGAGAAAGACTATGAAAAAAATAATACTACTTTGAGCAAAAAACTTAAATATGGGATTTTAACCATTGGGGTAATTATTCTAATTGGCTTTGCACTGAAAGGAAAAATTGCTGGTGAAGAATTTGACGCTCAGAAGTGGAAAAATTGGACGGAATCTGAAACTGAATGGTCCTTACGATGGGACATGATGAATAGTTTGAGAAACAACTACGAACTGAAAGGAATGAACAAGAAACAGATTTTGGAATTATTGGGAGAGCCAGAAGCCAAAACAGCTATTGAATTTTCTTATTATTTAGGTTACTCAAAACGGGGAATAAATACCGGACGACTGACAATCAAATTTCTAAACAATAAGGTAACCAACGTTTCAGTTTCGGACGGATAAAGGAAAGTCAACCGAGACTATAATACAAGCAGATTAATTTCAGACTAAAATAATAGAGGTTAACAAATTTTGACATCCCCAATAAGCCTGTCATCTGCATTTTGGAAAATATATTTATCTTTAGTTCTCGCGTTTGGTGCAATATAGCGGAGCCTTAGCAAACAACAGAAAATATGATCATTGAAAAAATAATCGAAAATAAGAAACAGTTTCTTGACTTGCTGTTGTTAGCCGACGAGCAAGAAAATATGATTGACAACTATTTGCCGGGTGGCGACTTGTTTGCCTTATATGACGATGATTTGAAAAGTGTTTGTGTTGTAGTGCCGTTAACGAGTACAAGCTGCGAGCTAAAAAACATTGCCACATATGAAAAATACCAGGGCAGAGGCTATGGCCGAGCACTGATTAATTTCATCACAGATGTTTACAAAAAAGATTACAAGACCATGCTGGTTGGAACTGGCGAAACACCTGCAATCTTGTCGTTTTATAAAAGTTGTGGATTTGAGTTATCGCATAGGATTAAGAATTTTTTCACTGATAATTACGAGCTCCCCATTTTTGAGGGCGACATACAACTCGTTGATATGATATATCTTAAAAAAGAATTATCGGAATCGTAAGTCACTATTACAGCTGCAATAACAAATCTGCAAGATCGCATATATTACTGTTTACACCCATCTTGCCCTGCATTGTTAATCAAACAATCAAATTGCTATTAAAAGAAATATCTTCCCTAACTTAGCGTTCCTATTGCGTTCTTAAAACCCAAAACATGAATCTGAAGTTCAGGCTTTTTCTAATTATTCTATTGCTTTTTAGCTTTGGCAATACTTCTACGGCGCAAGTGCTTAGCGACTCCATTCACTTTTCCGGTATAGTTTACGATGCCGATAGCATAACGCCAATTACGAATGTACATGTTAGTTTAAATGAGAAAGGTACTTCAACCACTAACAATGGTCAATTCTCTTTTTGGATTCAGAAAGGCGACTCGCTGCGCTTCTCACATATTAGCTACCAGAATTTTTATTGGCTTGTACCAGATACCATCGATAACCCCGACATGCTGCTCGGTTTGTTCATGAGCAAAGACACCTCTGTACTTGCCGAAATAGTTATTTATCCGCGTCTACCCGAACTCGAAAGCCTGATGACCAAGCAGGTGAAGGAAGATCAGGATATTAGAAATGCGAAGAACAATTTAAATATCATGGCATATCAGGCCAGGCATAACCGGGTTACCACATGGGATGCTGAAATGAACACCGACATGAAGCTTCGTGGCTACGAAATGAGTGCAACATATAATGGCTTACTTCCACCAGATGAGATAGTGCCAATAACCGCCATTGTTCCCCTGGCAATTGCCTTGGTAAGGCAAAAATACAACAGCCAGCATCAAGAGATGCTCAAAGTTACTCCGCTCGAAGAAGACCTAATAAAAACCTTGTTTACCAAAAAGAAGAATTAGTACCGTTAGCTGCATTTTCTTTTTAAGTTTTGTATTAATTGAATTAACGTTCTTAAGGTTCTTTTTTGCCTTTTAGAATTACTTCTGAAAGCTACGGTAGAAGAACAAAAATTCATTTTGCAAAAATGTTCAGGTGTCAATTTTCTGTGACCATATATTCTACTTTTAGTATAAATAAGAATTTGTAAAAAATTGATTTACAAGCAAATCAATTAGGTAAAACATTGCCTGAATATTTTGTCGTCTCATATTTATTCATAAATTTGTTCTTAGATCAAGGCCAAAAACTACCCAAAAAGTTACTGCTTTTGATTGATATCAAGCTTGTACGTGGTTGTTCTGTTTCAGTGAATATTAAAAATAGATTATATGAAATGTAGTCCCATTCTCCATAATGTAAAAGCAAGGACTTCTATTGTTTTTACAGCTGCACTTTTACTTTTTTCATTACTTAAAATTACGCCGGCCAGTGCTCAGGAAGGTAAGGATTTATACGCTGTTTGTGCAGCTTGCCATACCATTGGCGGAGGCAAGTTGATAGGTCCGGATTTAAAAGGTGTTAACGAAAGGCACGAAGAGGCCTGGTTAATTAAGTTTATTCAGAACTCTCAGGAAATGATTGAGGCGGGCGACGAAAAATCAGTGGCCCTGTTTGAAGCGTATAATAAAATACCCATGCCGCCTAATGATTTAAGTGATGATCAGGTGAGGGTGTTGCTTAAGTATATTGAAGATTACCAGCAAACTGATTTGGCAGATGAAACTACGGCAACTCATATCGCTTCCAATGTACAGGCAGAAGACAGTCATGCCATTAAAAAAAGCGCACGCTCAGAAAAAGATCGAACCAGAAACTATTTGTCACTTGTGCTCATTGCCATTGCCATAATAGTAATGGTTGTGCTCGATATCTTTTTTACCCACATGATCAAGTGGCGTGTCTTGCAAATCGGCATCATCTTGCTTTGCGTGTTTTTTATTGGAGGTATTGTGGTAATGGAGGCACAAGGTCTGGGCCGATCGCAGTTCTATTCGCCGGACCAACCCATAGCCTTTTCGCATAAAGTACACGCCGGGCAGAATAAAATTGATTGCAGGTACTGCCACACCAGCGTTGAACAAAGCAAGCACGCGGGTATTCCTTCGGTGCAGTTATGTATGAATTGTCACAATGTGGTAAAAAAGGGAACCATCACCGGAACCAAAGAAATTGAGAAAATTTACGAAGCTTATAATAAAGGTAAAGCCATTGAATGGATTAAAGTGCACAATGTGCCTGATCATGTTTATTTTAATCATGCGCAACATGTGAATGTTGGTAAATTGGATTGTAATGAATGTCATGGCCCTGTTGAAACAATGGATCGAATTGTACAGGTCGAAGATCTAAGCATGGGTTGGTGCATTGAGTGCCACAGAACAAAAGAGGTGCCGTTTACAAGCAACAAATTTTACGAATCCTACAAAGAGCTTCACGAGGAGATAAATGCCGGGAAACGAAGTAAAGTTACGGTATCAGATATTGGTGGTAATGATTGTCAGAAGTGTCATTATTAATTAGGTGTAAC
>JBFHES010000063.1:0-18534 GCA_041584015.1 Bacteroidales bacterium | reverse complement strand
TATTGTTTTGTACAAGCACAACGGAAAGTACAAGTAGTGATATGGTAATGAGTGTTTTTTTCATAATAATTGCGTTTTTTTTAAATTGCTAAGGCAAAGCACGGAACTTCGCCTTAGCATAACCTAACCTAACCATGAATTATTGCGCCGGTGCATTTACTTTCAACACGTCGGCAATTGCTTTTTTAAATGTATCTTTTGGTAAAGCTCCCTGAGCCATTTGTGGTTGTCCTTCTTTTGGGACAAACAATAATGACGGAATACTTTGAATACCGAACATTCCTGCTAATTCTTTTTCAGCCTCGGTATCTACCTTATATATATTAATGTTTTGGCCATACTCGGCTTGTAATTCTTCAAGAATTGGAGCTACCATCTTACATGGATTACACCAGTCAGCATAAAAGTCTATCATACAAGGTACATCACCTTCGAATTTCCAGTCTTTATTCGTTTCAAAATTGAAAACCTTCTCTTTAAATGTTTCTTTAGTTAAATGTTCTAATGCCATCTTTTTCTTATTTAAGTTTCTATTTGTCGTTTAATTTTAAATATGTAAAAATCTACATGTGTCGATATTCAACTATTATGCCAAAGCGGTTTTCATCAAATTAACTAGTTGAAAAGATAATTGTTTGTAATTTTGTCACAATTTTAACAATTATGTCATGATCTGCAAAACATTGCTTTTGATATCATGTTATTGTTTAGTTTACATTTGATATAAGAGATATAGTTTGAAAAATCAAAGTGGTGTGAGACCAGAGTACATAGGCGATCTGGGAGTAGGAGAGGTGCAAGCCAAATTAAATCATCCAATATTTAAGATTGTTGGTGAGGTTTCGAAGATGGATAATCTGGAAACCTATGTTATTGGTGGATTTGTGCGTGATATTTTTCTGAATAGACCAAGTAAAGACATTGATATTGTAGTAGTAGGCAATGGAATTGACTTGGCTAAAAAGGTGGCCAGAAAAATAGGAAAGAATGTAAATGTGACAGTCTATAAGAATTTTGGAACTGCCATGCTGCGGTATAAAAACTCTGAAATTGAATTTGTTGGTGCGCGTAGCGAGTCTTACAACAGAGATTCTCGCAAGCCAATTGTGGAGAATGGTACTTTAACTGATGATCAAAATCGAAGAGATTTTACCATTAATGCCTTGGCCTTTCACCTTCATCCCGATCGGTTTGGGCAACTTGTTGATCCTTTTAGTGGTATTGAGGATTTAAAGATCAGAACCATACGAACACCCTTAAAACCTGGTACAACTTTTTCTGATGACCCATTGCGTATGATCAGGGCCATACGTTTTGCAACACAATTGAGTTTTCGAATTGAAGAGAATACCCTAAAGGCAATCACCGAAAACAAGAATAGAATTAATATTGTTTCAAAAGAACGGATCATTGATGAGTTCCATAAAATACTGATGTCGCCACGCCCGTCAATAGGGTTTAAGCTTTTGGAGAAAACAGGATTGTTACAGATCATTTTTCCGGAATTTTATGCGCTTAAGGGTGTTGATGAAAAAGAGGGCAAACGCCATAAAGATAATTTCTATCATACCTTAGAGGTAGTTGATAATATTTGTAAGAATACAGATAATTTGTGGTTGCGATGGAGTGCTATGTTGCATGATATTGCCAAGCCACCTACAAAGCGATATTTTAAAGAGCAGGGCTGGACTTTTCATGGACATGAGTTTTTAGGTGCCAAAATGGTTCCTGGAATATTTAAGCGATTGCGGATGCCTTTGAATGAAAAGATGAAGTACGTTCAGAAAATGGTATTGCTTCATTTACGTCCTATAATACTTGCCGAAGATCATGTTTCCGACTCAGCGGTGCGTCGTTTGCTATTTGATGCAGGCGATGAAATTGAGGATTTGATGACTTTGGCCGAAGCCGACATCACTTCTAAGAATGAGCTAAAAGTTAAAAAGTATCTGAATAATTTTAAAATTGTTCGTGTTAAGCTTAAGGAGATTGAGGAGAAGGATGCGGTTCGTAATTTTCAGCCACCGGTCACAGGCGAGCTTATCATGGAAACTTTTGGTTTGTCTCCTTCGCGTGAGATTGGTTTAATTAAAGATGCAATTAAGGAAGCTATTCTGGATGGTGTTATTAAGAATGATTACGATGAGGCTTATGCATTTATGATTGAGCGAGCAGCTGAACTTGGACTAAAACCGCTTAACTAAAAACTGCTTATTGTCTTAATAGTTTTTTCGAAAGCTTTGTGTGATCCACTAGCGTAACCGGCAGTAATTCGTTTTTGCTTGCTCTTACCGGACAAATGTCAATCCCACCGCGCCGGGTGTAAATGCAGCTCACTGCTAGTTCAGCTGGTTTAAACTTCTGGTGTAATCTGGTGTATATGGTTTCGCAAATTTCTTCATGAAAGTGGTTTTCGTTCCTGAAACTGATGATGTATTTGAGTAGCGCTTCCTGATCAATTGCGTTTTCTGTTTTAGCATGGATGAACACGCTACCCCAATCGGGCTGAAAGGTTACCTTGCAATTACTGCGCAAGGCATCAGAGTATACTCTTATTATGTTGGGTTGAGTTGCATTTGCCCTAAGCAAATCAGGGTTTTCAGTATATGTTACAACCTTCAATTCCTGTAAGTTGATGGTTGACTCTAAATTTGTGTAGCCAATAAAATCGCTATCATCGCTTGAGTCTTGCATGTGGAAATGCAGCTGAGGTTTAATGGTGATGATTTTTGCTAAATCCTTTGCAACTGTTGCTGTAAACTCATTTATGGCGCTTTCCATTGTTCCGGATATGCGGTGCATGTTGAATGAGTTTAAGTAAAGCTTAAGTGATTTGCTTTCTACAATGTTCTCGCTTGACGAGGGGTAAACAAGTTTTAAAAGGCCGGAAACAGGTGCGCCATTTTCCAGTAAAAAACTCACTTCGTAAGCGTGCCACACATCAACCCCGGTAAATATTTTCTGATCATTGTTCAATCCAATGGTTCGACGGTTTTCGATTCTAGGAACCGCAACCAACACAGACGGATCGTAGGTTTTAGGATAACTAACAGTTTTTCCCAGTAACTTTGCCTCAGGTTGTTTATGCTTCATCTATTTATTAATTCTGGAATTGTCGTGTATTTTAATAGTGCTATTAAACGCCATGTTTATCTCCAAATAGTTGAATGTGTATACGCGGACAATACCTCCATCCATTTTCAAGACAGGTTTTGAGTGTTAGCTGCTCCGATTGTTTTAACTCGGAATCGTTCCCTCCAAGTGGCATTAAAAGAATGTCTTCGTTTCGCCAGTCTTTTAGTTGGGACAATATGTACTTTATTTCTTTAAGATCACCCTCTGCTGCTAATACAAACTTTAATTGGAAATCTCTTTCTCGTGCTGACTGGTTGCAGTCATCAATTACTTGTTGAATAGCTGGAATGTTTAACCTGCGTTTGTCATGCAACAGCTGAAAGTTATCAGCCACTGCAAAACCCGATGATTTAAGCTTTGCCTTGCTAGGAACAGAGGTTTGTAGTTTAGGCGAAAAGCTGTATAGATTGATGTACGGTGCTAATTCTTCAATGAATATAGTAGCGTTGCTTTCAATGGTAATATGATAATCATCCGCTTCTTTTAATGCTTTACAGAGAGTTACTAATCCTGCCTTTTGGATCATTGGCTCGCCACCAGAAATAACCAGATGTTTGATATTTCCTGCGTTGTGTTTAATTGTGTTTACAATTGCATCAATTTTAACATCAGCAGCTCTTCTTACATCAAATGATGAATAAGGTGTGTCGCAAAGTGAAACCTTGCCATTCGGAAGTTCCCATGCACATCTGAGGTTACAGCCCGCTGTTCTGATAAAAAGAACGGGAACGCCAGTAAGCTTCCCTTCTCCCTGAATGGTGCCTGAAAGCGCAATTCCTGTGTCGGGTAGGTCTTGGAGTTTGTTTCCACTTTCGTCGAACACAATTGGGAAAATCCCATTATTTACAAGCCGTATGGTTTTCATGCTTAAAGGTTCTGCTCAACATCAGGATTCTCAAAAACAATTCCCTCCTTCAGGTCGTCGAACCAATTCCTTTGTTTCCAGTCTTCATGAATTCCTTCGCTAAAAAGAATATCATCTAATGTGAAATCAATCATATGACGATCTTCTTCAAAAACCTCAGCATATCCGGTAGCAGTTTCATGCACCCGAACCGAGTGAAGCTTAATGTTTCCCTCGCCATTTTTATAGATCATGTTGTTAAGAATCTTATCTAAGGCATAAAAAAACATAAGTGCATAACCTTCTGCACTCGGTGATGCAGGGATTTCTGCAACTCGCTTGTTGTATTGGTAAATGAATTTCTTGAAGTCATCCGCTTCTTGCGACCATAATGAATAGCTATGATCGAAACTCTCTATGAACTCTTTCACTTTATCAAGTAAAATGAAGTCGAGCACCATGTATCCTTTATCTAATTTGTTCGAGTGAATAAAGACTTCGACAATATAGGAGTGTCCATGTATATTGTGCTTGCATTTCTCTGATGAGCAGTTGCGCACAATGTGCGAACCCTCAAATTTAAAAGACTTTCTAATGATCATTCTTCTCGATTTATTATTTAACTAATGGGTCAATCATTCCGGCGTCCTTAAAAGCTTTTGCCCTGAGTAAACAGCTATCGCAAACGCCACAGGGCTTTTCATCGCCTTTGTAGCACGACCAGGTAAGACCAAAGTCAACCCCTAATTCTTTGCCTAACAGAATTTCATCTGTTTTTGTTTTATTGATAAATGGTGTGTGTATTTTTATGTGGTTGCCATATTCTGCCGCACAAACAGTTCCTTTATTAACAGCATTTTCCATTGCATCAATAAACTCCTGTCGGCAATCAACATAGCCCGAATAGTCAACTTCGCTTACTCCGATAAAAATATCATAAGCACCAATAGCCTCTGCCATTGAAGCAGCAATTGAGAGAAAGATCATGTTTCTGGCCGGAACGTAGGTGGCTGGAATATCGTCGCGATTAATATCACCATTTTCTATTTCCATACTCGTGTCGGTTAGCGAAGAACCACCCCACCCGGCAAGATTCATGTCAACCGTATGATGAGCTTTCACTCCCAATGATTTTGCAACTGCATTTGCAGCCGCCAGTTCTCTATTATGTCTTTGCCCATAATCGAACGATAGGGCGTGAATTTCAAATCCCTGGCTTTTGGCTAAGGCTCCGGTTACCGCAGAATCCAAACCGCCAGATAGCAGTACTACAGCTTTCTTTACCATGATAATTTTATTTTTGTGTGATTAAACCACATGCGACATGCAGGTGGTACTATTCCAGAGTGGAATTGCACTTGTTTATTTTTCATTTACTTAGTTTTGTTTATAGACAGGATTTTGCGACTGTCTTTGTGCTGCAAATGTAATTGTTTTTTGATGATTGCGAAAGTGCTGTGCTAACATTAGCTACGATTGCACTGCCAAGAAGTTTATTCCCTTTTCACGTTAATCGCTTCAATTTGTATTCTTCGTTCGTGTGCAGCGGCAGGACTATATACCGAGTTACGCAGGTCTTTAATGTCATCACTAATTGTGTCAGGAGCTTTGCTTTCACCGTAGGCTTTTTGTTCAATGATTAGCTGCCCGGATGAAAAGTAGCTTCTGAATTTTCCATCTTCATACGCATGCATGAAATTCATTAAACTTGAAATTCTTCTTTTCGCCAATTGCTCATTATACTTTTGACTGTTTAATGGGCTAGTGTATGCTTGCACTGTTATAAGAATTTGATCACCGTTCTGAAGAGCTAATTCCAAAAGCGAAGCAAATCTCAACAAATCGTCCTTACCTGCTTCAATGTTTTCAATAAAGAACTCATTCAGCTCATCGTCTGCCTTTTTTAATTTTTTGCCACTCAACCCATTGCTGTAATTCAGCTGATACGTTTCAAATTCATTTATATATTCATCGAGCAGTACCACCAGGTTAGCCTGAGTTGCTGTGTCGCGCGATCCCGGATCAGGGGAATCATTTTGAAAGTATAAATCAAGTGGAGTCAATAGTTTTAATTCTGTTCTTATGGATTCTTTCCGTTCAATCTCCCGGGCGATTCTCTGAACTTCTCTAATGCTATCGTTTCTCGAGAAAGGCAGATCATAGGTGTATACATCGTGACAACAATTTACTTCGTATTTGTCTTTTGCCCGGTTTGATACAAAAAATGAAGAACGTGTATTGGCATTGATTACATAGTAGAGGTCATCGTAAGAAGAGTTGATGCTTTTTCCCGCATTTAGAGGAGTTGTCCAGAAATTGAAATTTCCATAGGAACTGAAAATGTCAAATCCTCCCTTTGATCCATGCCATTTGGAACTGAAGTATAAAAAGGTGTCTGGTGTATAGAAGAATGGTGACACTTCATCCTCAATTGAATTAATGAATTTACCGGCATTTTTGCAGTCGCTAAACACATTTTGCTCATTCTTCATACAGTACCAAATATCATTTTTTCCAAAGCCGCCAGAGCGGTCGGACGCAAATAGCAAGTATTCGAAGTTATGGAATTTAACATAAGATGGATGGCGTGAGTTTGAGCCATGTTTGTTTACATCTCCTTTTAGCTCATTGATGTTGCTTAACTGTCGGTCTTTAATTGATGCTTCAAATATTTTGCAGTTTACGGTACTATCTGCTAGTGCACATTTAGAGAAGTAGATATGTTCTTGACTTTTTCCGCTTCCCAGCGAATAGGAGTATTCATCATCAATTAATAGGGTGTCAACATGCAAAGGGTTTTTATCTTCATCATAGGTGATTAGCAGTATGCCATTGCTAACACTGGTTATGCTGTCGTTGGTAAATGAGCGATAGGTAGATAATAGAACATGTGTCTCATCCAGCTGAACAGGACTAAACTCTCCCAACTCAGATGAAAAGGGCTCCTGAAGCAATCTTACATCTTGCTGTTTGTTTGGTTCTTTAAGTTCCTTTAATCGGTCGCAAACATATTTCTCATATTTAGCAACCATTACATAATCCTTCAAATACTCATTTAATCTATTCATTTTATAAAAACGGTGGAATCCTGAAAAGGCACTGGCGTATTCACCCTGCATTTTCATGCAGGATGCATAATGGAATCTTGCTAAAGGAAAATCATCATCACCTTTACGGTATACTTTGCGGTACCATCTGGCCGCCTCCTGATAATTGTGACTTTTCCTGAGAGCTTGTGAATATTTATATTGAACATTGATAATGTTTGGATTGATTTTAATGGCGTGCAGATAGTATTCGCTGGCAAGTGCAAAATTGCCGGAATCGGCTGCAAGCTCGCCTTGTTTTACATAATAGCTTACATTTTGCGATAGTACAGCAAGCGAGATAAATGTTAATATGGAGAGTAGGAGTAATCGCATTATAAAAAGCTTGGACAGTAGTTCCGATCTTTAGTTATTTTTTTGTGTGTATTGATGAGGTAGATCAACGAGAACTCAAATCCTCCCATTCCATTGGAGGCTTTTGTAAGCGTTGAGATGTTGAAGTCGTAACTAAGGCCAATTGAATAGTCCAAATAATCGAAGCCAAACTTTAAGATTACAGCATCGTTACCGCGATAGAAAAATCCGGCTCGAAGCATATGGAATTGCATATTGTTCGGATGTATTCTATAATAGGCGCCGGCCAGAATTTCCTGATATGGACCCTGATTAAAATAAAATAAATGAGGCAGGACATATGCTCCGCTGCTTACCGGCCATGTGAATAATGCATGAATGATAACCTTACCGGGTAGTTTATTAAATCGATCGCCACTAAATGACACATCAGGTTGATTTAAATGAAAGTATGAAATACCTAGTTGTGCGGAGGTCTGGCTTGTTTCACCATATAAAAGATTAAAACCTGTGCTTAAATCGAGAAAGCTTAATTGATTATTCCCAAAAGGATCGCTGGCTGTTTGTGTTGGGTTGAAAATGTGCCCATTGTAGTCTGTGCCGAAGGTTAGTTTGTTCAAATCTACTTTGTATTGATTAAGACCTGCCATAAAACCAAGGCTAATGGTGGTATTCATATGCGCAAGCTCGTAATGAATAGCCAAGGGAATCTGGATGTTCATTAATCCTAAATTACCATCTCCGGCAACATCAGAATTAAATAGGATTCCTGTTCCTATATGAATGGGCTTTTTAGCAATATGTCTTCTGGTATCAATTGATCCGGAGAAGGTTTTATAGCCATTGGTAAATGAATTCCACTGTTGTTTGTTGTTTAGTACGAGTCGGTAGGTAGCATTGAAATCACCCGCTAAGGCTGGATTGTAATTAAGCGGAGAGCGCTCTATTTGCGAATAATGGATGTCTTGAGCCAACAAACTAATTGGTGCCACTAGCAGCATAACAAGCATTATATGTAAGCAAATTTGTTTCAAGTTCATCGTTTAAAACAAAAGTAATGTTGTTTTAACAATAACCGAATGTTTTTAACTTGGTTTTGGCATTTGAACAATTTATCTGCTCAGCAATGGTAGTAAGATGAT
The DNA here is from genome assembly GCA_041584015.1 of Bacteroidales bacterium. GTDB lineage: Bacteria > Bacteroidota > Bacteroidia > Bacteroidales > M50B96 > JBFHES01. The sequence goes on along the minus strand of JBFHES010000063.1, from coordinate 10,012 downwards.
GCTAGCCAAAATTATTGCATAAAAAAAGCACCAGCCTTTGGACTGATGCTTTTGTATATTTTTTTGTGACCTAGCTAGTCAACTGAAATCTCGCCAGAAATTTCGTTGTCAACAAGAATACGTCCGCAATATTCACAAACAATAATTTTCTTTCTTGAACGAATATCTAATTGTCTCTGAGGTGGGATTTTGTTAAAACAACCACCACAAGCATCACGTTGAACAGATACAACAGCTAGTCCATTGCGCGCGTTTCCACGGATTCTCTTATAAGCAGTTAAGAGTCGTGGCTCAATAATTTGTTCAACATCAAGTGACTTATCAGCAAGATCCTGTTCTTCTTTAGAAGTTTCGCCGGTAATTTCTTCCAGTTCTTTTCTTTTGTGATCTAGGTCAGTTGTTCTTTCACCAAGAATTTCTTCTGACTCGGTGATAGCAACTTTCTTTTCTGCTGATTCTGCTGTAAATTCCCTAATGCGTTTTTCGCAAAGTTCAATTTCCAGCTTTTGATATTCAATTTCTTTGGTAAGCGAATCAAATTCACGGTTGTTACGCACGTTCATTTGTTGCTCTTCATATTTTTTGATTAACGATGTTGCTTCGGAAATTTCAGTGGTTTTTTCTGCAACAGAGGCAGTTAATCCTTCAACTTCTTCTTTCAAATTGCTGATTCTGGTTCCTAATCCTGCAATCTCATCTTCCAAGTCGCCAACCTCTAGAGGTAACTCACCGCGTAGAATTCTTATCTTATCAATTTGCGAATCATTTGATTGCAAATCAAATAGAGCTCTAAGTTTCTCTTCTACTGAAAGTTCTTTTTTGTCTTCCATCTCTTTTATTTACAGTTCCTTAAAAATAATATACCGGATTGGTATTCACCTCCGACAAACAGACCGCAAAATTAGGAAATTTTTTGATAAGTAATTCATAAAAAACATCTTTAGTAAATTGCTCACTTTCAAAATGTCCAATATCTGCTATTAATATTTTACCATCTGCATCAAAATATTCATGATACTTAAAATCACCAGACACGAAAACGTCTGCACCAGCGGCAATTGCCTTCTTTAATAGAAAACTTCCGCTGCCGCCACACACTGCTACCTTGCTAATGGTTTTGTTTAAAAGTGTGGTGTGTTTAATGGTACCTGTTTTAAATGTTTGCTTAAGTATTTCTAAAAAGTCTTTTTCATTAATAGGGCTTTCAAGCTTTCCAATAATCCCAATACCGACTTGAGAGTATTTGTTCTCAAGACTATAAATGTCGTATGCAACTTCTTCGTATGGGTGCGCTGCGAGTAAAGCTGCAATGATATTTCCTTTAAGGGCTTTAGGGAAAATTGTTTCTATCCGTGTTTCTGGCTCGAAATGAATTTCTCCTTTTTTACCAACATGTGGATTGCTAGCTACATTGCCACGGAAAGTTCCTGTTCCATTAGTGTTATAGGTGCAACAATCATAGTTTCCGATATGGCCAGCTCCAGCTTCGCAAATGGCATTACGCACTTTATCTGCACTGTTTTCAGGAACGAAGGTCACGAGTTTGGCCAATTCATTAGAAACGGGGTCGAGCATGCGCTGATTTTTCAATTGCAAGAGATTGGCAATTTTAGTGTTTACTCCACCCGGAACACTATCAAGATTTGTATGTGCCGCATATATGGCAATGTCATTTTTGATGGCTTTTATAACTGTTCGTTCCACATAGTTTTTCCCGGTGAGTTTTTTAAGTCCGCCAAAAATAATTGGATGATGAGCTACTATTAAGTTGCAATTTTTATCGATTGCTTCCTGCACCACATCCTCAGTTGTATCCAGCGCGATAAGTACGCCGCTTAATTCGGTATCTGGGTTTCCTATTATCAGGCCTGCATTATCGTATGATTCCTGATAGCTTAATGGAGCTACCGATTCAATATAGCTTGTTATTTCATTAATTTTCATTCGCTATTCTTTATCATCTAGATTTTGAGCAATTCCAAGAAGTTTGGACTTTACAATGTTTAGCCGACGTACAATCTCGGCTTCCTTGCCAATACCTTCCTTGTTTTCACTCATTCGTTTGTTTGCTCCGGCTGTCGAGTATTTTCTTACTTTTAGCAAATAGTGAATAATGTCTAAATTTTCAACATCCGTTTTGGTAAATAGTCTGTCGCCTTTTTTGTTACGCTTGGGTTTTAAAATTGGGAAATTTTTCTCCCAATGCCGAACGGTATGTACACTAACACCATATCGCATGGCAAGCTCCCCAATGCTGTAAAATAGTTTCTTGTCGTTTTCGGCATCCTGCATTATCAATAAAAACTTTGAGATTTTAGTAGCTCAACTTGCTTGGCGCTACAAAGGTTAAAAATAGTACTATTTTTCCGATCCATCTTTAAGATTTATTTACTTTGTAATGAATTCAAAATTCAAATGTTCACATGGATTTATCAAAAATATGCAAGGAGACTGCTGATCTGTCGCGTGAGGTAGGGAAGTTTATTCGAAAGGAGCGCAGCACATTTACTAAAAGAAAGGTGGAGGTTAAAGGCTTACACGATTTTGTTTCTTATGTTGATAAGACAGCTGAACAAATGCTTGTGGCAGGATTGAAACAGATTGTACCGCAAGCCGGGTTTATAGCCGAGGAAGGAACTGTAGCGCGTGATGATAATCCACTTAAGTGGATTGTGGACCCACTTGATGGAACAACCAATTTTATTCATGGCTTACCCCCGTTCGCCATTAGTATTGCTTTAATGGATCATAACCAGCTGGTGGTTGGGGTTATATATGAGGTTTCGCTGGATGAATGTTTTTACGCCTGGAAAGGTAGTAAGGCTTATTTAAACGAATCCGAAATTTCCGTTACGTCAACCTCTAAAATTGCTGATTCCTTAATTGCCACCGGGTTTCCTTATTATGATTACAGTAGATTACCACAATTCTTAAATAGTCTGGAGCATTTTATACAACACTCGCATGGTGTGCGTCGTCTGGGTTCGGCTGCAACCGATTTGGCGTATGTAGCTTGTGGCAGATTCGAAGCTTTTTATGAATATGGCTTAAGTCCGTGGGATGTTGCGGCTGGAGCTTTGATTGTAATGCAGGCGGGTGGCAAGGTCTGTGATTTTTCAGGTAATGCTGATTTTATTTTTGGCAAAGAGATTATTGCAACCAACAGTAAGGTGCATGAGGAGTTTGTCGGGATTATTAATGATGTTTATTCAGAAAGCTAGGCGCTTGGATTGGTCTGGTTGTTACAATAATAAATGAGAGGAGAATACTATGCGAAAAAGTAGATTATTGCTATTGCTCATGTTGGCTGTGCTTGGAGTTGATGCTCAGGTTGATTTTAATACCTTCTTCAAATCCAAAACCATGCGCTTCGATTATAATATTGCCGGTGATGCCAGTTCACAAACCATATATTTCGAGCAAATACGAGAAGAGCCTTTCTGGGGGGGATCTAAAATCAACCTGATTGATAAGTTCAATTTTGGCGATTACCGCTTATTGTTATACGATGCTGCCAGTGATCAGCTTATTTATTCACGTGGCTATTCTGATTTGTTTAAAGAATGGCAAGATACTGATGAGGCGAAAAAACTAAAACGTACCTTCTACAGTTCAGTAGTGTTTCCTTATCCTATAAACACTGTGCGTTTGGTCATAGACCGTCGACAGCGAAACATGAATTGGGAGAAAATCTATGAACAGGAAATAGATCCGCAAAGCTATTTTGTGAATAATGATAAACCTTTGGCTTACAAAACAAAGAAGATTCATAATTCGGGCAATCCAAACAAGAAGGTGGATATTGTGATTATTCCTGATGGCTATACCAAACGCCAGATGAAAAAATTCAGAAAAGACAGCGAGCGTTTTGTGAATTACTTTTTCGAATGCAAACCCTTCAATCAGTTAACTGATCGCTTTAATTTTTGGATGGTTTATGCACCTTCTGAGGATTCGGGTACAGATATTCCTGGTAAGGATGAATGGAACAATACTGTGCTGAATACCCATTTTTACACCTTCGATAGCGAGCGATATTTAACAACGCGCGATGTGAAATCGATTCGCGATTTGGCGGGATGTGTACCTTATGATCAAATCTATATTTTGGTGAATACGTCGAAGTATGGTGGAGGTGGCATCTATAATTTCTATAATCTGTGTTCAAGCGATAACAGATTATCCGACAAAGTATTTACACATGAATTCGGGCATGCCTTTGCTGCCCTGGCCGATGAGTATGCCTATACGGATACACCGCCAGAGCAGCTGTATGATTTAAGCGTAGAACCGTTCCAGGTGAATATTACGACTTTAGTAGATTTTGAGAGCAAGTGGAAAGATATGGTAAGTGATGAAACACCAATACCGACGCCAATTACTGAGGAAAATCAATTGAAGATAGGTGCTTTTGAAGGTGCAGGATACGTATTGCGTAAACTCTACCGACCAATGTTCGATTGCAAAATGAGATCGAATAACACGGATGAGTTTTGCCCCGTTTGCGAAAAGGCTATTCTTGAAATGATTGATTTTTATTGCGAATAAACTTGTTGAACTGTGAAACAAGTACAACTTAAATTAATTGATTATGCGGCGTTTATTATTTTGGCTCTGGCAGTGTCGGTTTTGTCTTTTCCAAACTATTCGCTTAGCTATTCGACCAGCATCGATCCGTCATTAATTTGGGTATTCAACTTTTTATTTTCAGGCGATATTGAATTGGCAAGAAATATCATTTTCCCTCATGGTCCTCTGGCATTTCTTATGTATCCATTAGCAGACAATGTACTGCCTGCAGTCCTTTTAAACATCCTTCTGAAAAGCTACTTAACCATTGGGTTCATAACTCTGGCTCCTGGAAGTAAAGCATTAAGATTTACGCTTGGTACGTTCTCCGCTCTAATCTTGTCGCTAATGCTTAATCTTAATACATTGCTAATTGCAGGTGTTTTGGTTTCATTTTTTTTAGCGCAAACAAGAAAAGCCATATTGTTTCAGCTAATTGGTTTATTGTTAACGGCACTTGCTTTTTATGTGCGTGCATATGGTGCGGTTATCACTCTTGCTCTAAGCATCGTGCACATTGCGTATCTGTTTGCAATCGAAAGGAACTATAAAACTGCCTTGGTAAACCTGCTGTTTTTATTTTCCGCAATCGTTGTTATTTGGTTGCTGCTCTATGGCGGCTTTCAAGGTTTTGGAAGATACTTGATTGGTCAGTTTAACCTGGCACAAGACAATTCATCTGCCGCTGCCTTTTATCCTTATAATAATTGGTGGCTACTTGCTGGCTTTATAGCCGCATTTCTTGCGTTTCTATCTATCATAGAGTTTAGCAAAAAGGCCTATGTCTCGTTGATGTTGGCAGTCATGATTTTTGCCGGATGGAAACATGGTACGGCCCGTGAGGATGTCGTTCATTTTTTTGGATTGATTGATCTTACTTTACTTGCTCTGTTGTCCGGGATTTTGGTGTTAAAACAGAAATACATTATTCAATTGTCGCTGTCAATTGTAATGATAGGAGCACTTTGGTTGAATATTTATAATATTGATGAAACACCTAAGCTGCAATACGAGTCAGGTGGAATAACTAATTTTAAGAGAATTGTCTTCAATTATAATGAAGCAAAAAAAACAGCTGAAGAGGGAATTCAAGCAAATACTGCCGTTAAAGTATTACCCGAAAAATTGAGAAATGAAATTGGAGACGACTATTGCGATGTGTATCCCTGGGATTATTCATTAATTGCGGCTAATAATCTGAATTGGCGTCCGCGGCCAGTTATTCAAAGTTATGCCTCATACACGCCTTGGCTGGATAGCTTAAATGCAGAATGGTTTTCGTCCGTGCTAGCGCCGGAATATCTTATTTGGGAAATGAAACGGGGAGCAGGTACCTTCAATATTGGTTACAGCGAGAGCATCGATCATCGCTATCTTTTAAATGATGAACCTCAAACTTTATTAAGTTTATTTAGCAATTATCGCCTCCATCACAAAGATGAAAAGGTATTGGTTCTTAAAAGGTCGGAGAATGCTCTTATTGTTAATAGAACTTATGGCGAATTGAACCATATTGAATGGGATCAGTGGTTGCCGATTGATTCTACTGAAAATGCTTTGAGTCGATTGAAGGTGAATTTTGAGAAGGGATTTTTACAAAGGCTAAAGAGCTTTGTGTATAAGGATGAGCAATTTTGGATTTATTATAAGCTGAAATCTGGTAGCATACGGAAATATAGAATCATACCTAAAAACGCTGCAGATGGTATTTGGTTAAATCCGTTTTTTGAAGATTTGCAATCCAATGCCGTTGGAACGTCTGTTGAGGCTGTGCTCTTTACATGTTCGAATCATTGGTTGGTGCCATCAAACATTGGCGTTCAAATTGAAACAATAGAGTTTAATGCGATAGATGCGCCTGAATACGTTGAGGAATTCTTTGGTAAGAATAGAAGAGCAACGGATAGCATGATACATGTTGCCAAACTGGGTTATGAAAAACCAACTGCAGCTGGTTGGAGTGGTTTTAATAAAGACAGACTTGATGATGAAATGCAGCACACAGGTGATCATGCCGAGAGGATAGAACCCGGTGCAACTTCTGCTATTTATAGATTACCGGTAGCAGGATTTAAAGCAGGCGCTTACCGACTAGAAGCTTCGTGTTGGGTTTACAGTCCGGAGCATGATGCCGATTCTCAAAGCTCACTAGTTGTGAGTATTCAGGGCGATGGTGTGAAAAATAAGTGGCATGCCTTACCTATCAAAAATCAATTAATACACAAACATACCTGGAACCATATTTCCAATTACATCGATTTTAAATATGAAACAGGTGATGGCACCCTCAGCGTCTTTTTTAGCAATAAATCGAATGACACAGTTTATGTTGACGATTTTCAGATTTTTATAGTAAAACAAGAGTTGTCAGTAGATTAGCTTTTATTGAATTGCTAGTTTTTGTCTGATTGATTCGGAACCTGTTTTTACTTCAATAATATAAATGCCTGCAGCTAATTGATTAAGGGAGATAATCTGGCTTTTGCTTTTGGGAAGAATTGATAGCACAAATTCTCCAGATAGTTTGTAGATTATTATTTCATCAATCCGGGTATTGCTTTGGTTTTGGATAGTAACTGTTTCGCTGGCCGGGTTTGGAAACATGGTAAAGTCATTATTTTGTTCGGAAGGAATTTCTACAACTGAAAGAAAATCTCCTAGATAGGATTTGAACGCATAAAATAAAGAAGGCTTAATGCGCTCGTGGCAGTAGTTGTGAGAAAACGAACCACAGCCCATTGTGTAGTATTCGGTGTTGTTTGTATAAATTACAGAACTGCCACCCTGGCCATGGAAGAGGATTGCGTCGTTAGATAGCACCCCAATGTCGTTCGGTGTAAAATGACTAAGGTAACCGTAATTGTACATCATGTTGTTTCCATCATAGTAATATAATGAATCAATGGGGCGGTAACCCGTTGGGTAGCTGAATTTATGAAATACCTTACCTGCAAAATATGAATCGTCTGTTGAAAAGCCAAAACCAATCCAGCCAAGGTTACTCCCAATTGGTTGCGATAGTTTAACAAGGCTTAAAGCGCGAATATTGCCCAAGTCTGTTGCATGTATAGCGTAGGTTACCGAAACTACTTTTGGAGTGGGCAGGTTCGGGTTTGGTACTCCGTTGTCATAGGCTGGGAGAATAACGACACTGTCCCATTCATATTGATTTGTGAAATGATCAAAGAAATTTACGGCGCTGGCCAAAATATGTGAACGACTAACCAAATTGGCAGTTCCTCCAATAATAACAGTAGTATCTCTGTAAAATGCCAGCTTACAACTTGTTCTTAAAGGATATGACTCAACGCTGTAATAATCATGTGCAATATGTGGCCAGTTAAAATCTGATCCTATAAATAAACTGTCGGTCGGTGGAGTAAGACTTAAAAGAATACTGTTCCCAAAATTACCAATTGATGAATTTGAATAATCAAATTGAACTGTGTCTGAATAAAGCACTGGGAGTATCGTATCATATGTTTGCATTACAACATCATATTCTATAAGCGTATCGCTAAAAGTTTGAGCATTTATTGAATAATTAATTAACAATAAAAAGACTAATTTAAGGTATTTCATCTCAAGATAGTTTATTGGTTAGTGTTTTTAAAACAGCACCATTCCTCGATTAGTGCATTGTTAACTATGTTGTTAAAGTGTTGAATGAATATAATTTCCCTCAGCTTTTATCGTTATGCGTTTTCTTTAGAGAAGAAGTACGCTTTTCTAATTCCTCCAATACATATGTTTTTGACTACTTCCTATTCATCAACAAAAAACTATTTGTAGTTTAGTGCCAAATTTAAACAGACTCACTCAGTTGCTATGCTGCTTAATGTTTCAAACAAATTTACGGTCTTATTGGTACTATTGATTTTCTGTGGTTCATGGAATGGAATGTCGCAAAGTTTTGTTTGGAAAGCTGGATTAGACGGTTTTTTTGATAATCGTGAATATTATAATCCATACACAAAATCAGGTACTATTACTGGCACCAATATATTTGCACAAGTTGGATTTGAAGTGGATGAACATAACATGTTTCAATTTGGTGCAAACTTACTGTATGAACATGGCTCCCGTATAAATGGAGATTTTGTTAGCCCCATCGCTTATTATCAACATAAAAAAGGGCCATTCAAAGTATTACTTGGTTCGTTTAATAGGCGTGATAACGTGTCCTTACCGTTGGTTTTATTGAATGATACCTTGAGGTATTTCCGACCACAAGTGCAGGGCTTATACATTGGCTATGAGCGAAAGACGTTTAGTCAGGATGTATGGCTGGACTGGACATCCAAACAATCGCCAATTGACAAGGAAGGTTTCTTGATAGGAGCCAGTACTAAATTTACTCACAGGATCTTTTTAGCAGAATATCATTTCCTGATGCATCATAATGCGGGAACTTCTGTTCATGATCCTAATGATCATATTCGCGATAATGTTGGAATGGTAGCTACTTTAGGACTCAACTTAACGGATATTGTTGCTCTTGATAGTTGTGTTGTTAAAACAGGTATTTCCTATTCTGCCGATAGGCTTAGAACTAAATACATTGGCTATTATCTCGGGAGTTATACCGAAATGTATGCCTCATATAAATGGTCAGCTGTACGGAATACCCTTTATTTGGGGTACGGTCAAATGCAGACTTACGGATCGCCACTTTTTAAAGCTCCATTCTATAATCGTCTGGAGCTTATCGCTTATTTATTTAATACAGGTAGAATTACTGCTAAATGTAATTTAGGTATTCATGTTTTGCCAGAAACAATTGATTTTTCGCAACAATTTACTGTATATATTGATATTACAGGTAAACGTGATGTGAAGAGAGTAAAGTACTAGTAATGTGTTGTGAAAACATAATCCTAGATGAAATAATTTAATTTCCTTCTAAAATATTTCTTTTTTGCTTAGGGTTTGATAACCCAGTTTTGCTTCAATTGAATTACCCGGAACAGAGCTTAGAATATAAACACTGCTTGAAGGCTATGAAAATTTATTTTCTCCGAAGGAATTATAATAATGTATTGATCTATTCCGCAACTTGTAGTGTAAGTTAACATCTTGAGAGAGTTCAAAGCAAACAGTTCATTATCTCTAACTCATTCTAGAAATTTCGCCTACTTCAATTTAATCTTTAAAATTGATTAGCGAAGGAATGCATGCTGAGTAAGCAATTGATCATTTCTATATGCTAAGGCATTACGAATTGAAGAAGTCTTAATTCTTTACGGGATAGTATGTTGCTTGAAGGTTGAAAAAAAGAGTATGAAAAAGTGAAAAACCCTTTTCAATAAACCTAGCTGTCAGCAACTAATCATTTATGCACAAAGTGATTTTAAAACCGATTAATTAAGATTTTTTAAATGAGTAGATTTAGTAAACTACTAATAGTATTTGTAATTTTATTGCATGCCTATAGCTTAAATGC
>JBFHES010000062.1:0-18609 GCA_041584015.1 Bacteroidales bacterium | reverse complement strand
TTTAAACTGCAAATGTACTAAAGAATTGTTCTGGCATAGCTATAAATTAGAGCAAAGCCATTATGTTTCTAAAGCACAGGATTTATTGCGTTTTTCAATGCAACAAGAATAGGAGCTTTAATTTACATGATACTTAAAGTCCACTGTCATGGTGAAGTCTACGGCATAATTGCCGTAAATTTTCACATACTCACTGTCTGGTTGTGAATCGAAAATTGCTTCAACTTTTATATTACTGGCAATGCTTAAGTTATCGATGATGCTTTGATTCACCGGGATTTTTAAAACTGTTTTAGAAGGAACAAGCACACGATCCGCATCTGTATCAACTATTCCGGCACTGATGGTATTGTTGTTAATCTCTAATTTCTGGATAAGCTGATTGGATTCATCCAGTAACCACAAGGAAACTACTGCCTGAAGCGGCATTCCGTTGTTCGCAATAAGATTCAGTGTGCCGGATGATACATCCTCTAATTCGTCTGCATTAATAGTAAACTCAGCAGTATCGGATAAAGCAAGGTTAGAAGCTATTAAAGATAATGGCACTTCCATATTCAAATTCGCTTTTAGTCGGCTTTTGTTGTAGAGGAAGTCAGTTCCTGCGCCAATTGCTGGTGGTGTTATGCCAGGGTTAAAATAGACTTCAAAATCGTAGGATATTTCATTGGGGATGATTTCCAACAACTGGTTGGCATTGGAGTTTAAATGTGAAATCTCCATTACAGAAATTTCCGGTATTACATCCGCATTAAGGTCTAAAGGATCAATTGGACGTTCAACAAAAAATGGATTCTCTATTAATGAAATGTCCAGTGTTTTGCTTTCAGATGTATAGGTATTTGCCGATTTTATCTCGTTGATGCGAATACCACCTTTTAGACCCAGCTGGTTACTTACCTCGAAGGAGAGCTTGGTTTGATCCAGTTGGAAGCTTGCATCGCCAAGTTGTTCGAAGAACTCAAAATCACTGGTGCCATTAACGGGGAAGGTATCCCTGCCCATAAAACCTACACCGTACTCCGAAATTAATCCTTCCAGTTTGCTTTCAAATATAAAGCTGTCTTGCAGTGATAAGGAAATAAGATTTCCTGTAGAATCGATACCAGCCAATGCTCGTACAAATATAGTATTGATGGTGTCCGGATCAATTATTCCGTTATCATTCAAATCTCTATTCAAAAGGCGCTCGGTTGGTCCTGCACCATTAAGATTTAGGTTGTATCCTGTAATATCATGCGATACATCTAAAACCGAAGCAACACCATTTTGCGCAGCCTCAATGGTTCCGCTAACACTAAAGGTGTCGCCATTAAAATTTAAGCCGGGTAAGGTGTAGAAAAAATGCACCGGATCTTCAATTGTATTAAATGCACGAATGGTTAAACTTCCCTGGCGGACCACCACATCGCTCAACGAAATTTCATTAATCTCAAAAATAATATTGTCGCCTTTGTTAATGAGGTTCTGGGTTGGAAAAACTGCAGTGGCAGCAAATGGCCTAAGTCCGTAAATTCTGAAGGTAGTTACAATTGCATCAGCATGATAGATATTCACAAATGATCCATTGGTACCATCAGAATCAAGATTAATGATATCGGCTATCAAATTGCCTTTGATCGTTTTTCCTGCCAAAGAGAATGTCTTGGTTACGAAACTACCAGAAGCAATAATGTCGAAGGTATCAATCAAAACCACCGAAGCATCGTCGGAATTGGTCAATTGAAAAATCAGGTTCTCAATGTCGATTGGTAAATCGTTGGTAATGGTAATATCCAGATAGCCCTCGCTTAGCGACATGGTTTGGAAATATTCACTGGCATCAATTACAATACTATCGGAAGATATTCCTGTAAAGGCGGGAATCAGAAAATAGCTGCTGTCTGGTAAATTAACACCGCTCTCTGCCAGTATTTCGCCCAGGGTAATTTCCTCTTCAAAATTAATGGTTCCTAATTTAATGGAATCGAGGTAGGCATTGTATTTAAATCCCGTATCGGGCATATTCAGGAACGAATCCATGCCAAGCTGATAAATCTCCTTCTGATAAACCAGACTGATGAGGCTGTCGTTATTTACTTCGCTAACGGAGTCGGGTATGAGGTCGGCTAAACTTAATGAGGTTTTAAATACTGGAGCCATTAGTCCAACTTCCCAATTGGGTTTGCTAAAATCGCGCTTACAAAAGGTAAATAAAACCAATGCTACTAAAACCAGATATATTGAGCTTTTCTTCATATTCAAAATTTACGTACCGATCTAATACTTGTATTTGTCATTCCATAAGGATTTCATCCTATTGACATATTCTTTTTCCTTTTGGTTGTCTGCCGGTTGATAAATGGCTGTTCCTTTTATCTCATCCGGCAGAAATTCCATTTCTGCAAAATGCCCCGGATAGCTATGGGCGTATTTGTAATTTTTGCCATAACCTGCATTTTTCATCAACATGGTTGGTGCATTACGGAGTGGCAGGGGTACAGGTAAATTACCTGTTTCCTTTACCAATCGTTGTGCATCTTTAATGGCTACATATGCGCTATTACTTTTTGGAGAGTTAGCCAGATAGATGGTTGTTTCCGAAAGGATGATTCGCGACTCAGGCCAGCCTATTAAATTCACGGCATCAAAACAACTGGTAGCTAATAATAGGGCATTGGGGTTAGCCAACCCAACATCTTCGGCAGCCAGGATAACCAATCGGCGAGCAATGAATTTCGGGTCTTCGCCTCCTTCAACCATTCTGGCCAGCCAGTAAACCGCCGCATTGGGATCGCTTCCACGAATCGATTTTATAAACGCTGAAATAATATCATAGTGCAATTCGCCTTGCTTGTCATACATGGCCACATTTTGCTGGATAGCTTCAATAACCATTTCGTTAGTTAGCTCAACAGTTTCATTATTTGCAGCTGTTACAACAATCTCAAGGGTGTTCAGTAATTTTCTGGCATCACCACCTGAAAGTTTCAAAAGCGCTTCATCTTCTTTGATAGTAATGGTCTTGTCCTTGAATTGGATGTCAGTCTTTAATGTATGGTTTACCAGTTCAAGCAAATCAGATTTATCCAAATGTTTTAGAATATACACCTGGCAACGCGATAGCAGTGGCGAAATTACTTCGAATGATGGATTCTCAGTTGTAGCACCAATCAAGGTAATGGTTCCCTGCTCAACTGCTCCAAGCAACGAATCCTGCTGCGACTTGTTAAACCGATGAATCTCATCGATAAAAAGAATGGCGTTGTGTTGATTAAAGAAAGATACCTTCTTTGCTTTCTCGATCACCTCGCGGACGTCTTTTACGCCTGAGGTAACTGCACTCAGTGTGTAAAACGGTCGTTCCAGTTGATTGGCAATTATTTTCGCCAGGGTTGTTTTGCCAACACCTGGAGGTCCCCACAAAATAAATGAACTAATATTACCTGATTCAATCATCTGGCGCATGATTGCACCTGATCCAACCAAATGCTTCTGCCCAATGTATCCATCAAGAGAAGTCGGTCTCATTCGTTCCGCTAAGGGTTGTGTACCTGCCATTGACTAATTGGTGATTTTTCGCGCAAGATATTGAATATTCAGCACTTTTTGTAATTTTGAACAAATTGAGGTTATGAACGAGAAGAAGCTTACCATATCATATTTCGAATATAAATCAGTAGAAGAATTACCAACGGATGATCAGCAGTTGCTGGTTGAAGCTGAGCGTATCGCAGAACATTCTTATTCGCCCTATTCCGAGTTTAGAGTTGGAGCAGCGCTTTTGCTAGAGAATGGAGAAATTATTGCCGGAGCGAATCAGGAAAATGCTGCTTACCCTTCGGGCCTTTGCGCAGAGCGGGTCGCCTTGTTTTATGCAAATTCGCAATACCCTGATGTAGCTGTTAAGAAGATAGCCATTGTTGCCTATAACAAACAAGGATTGTTGCCGGATGCGGTTCCTCCATGTGGTGGTTGTCGTCAGGTGATGAGCGAAACGGAGCAACGCTTTAATAAACCTATGGAGATTCTATTAAAAGGCAAATCGAATATTTTACGACTTAGCTCAATGGATAGCTTATTGCCATTAAGTTTCAAGAAAGAATACTTATAGGTCGGGATTTCAAGAAGGCCTTGCTCGTTTCTTATTGGATCACCAACTTATGCTGAGTTATGGTATCGGCTTGGTTAATCTCTAAAAAGTAAATTCCTGGTTGCAGCTGCGACACATTCACTGAATTTGGGCACGGCAGTTTATTAATTACCTGTTGACCAATTTGATTGTAGATTTTTAATCTTGATTCAGCTAAGCCAGTATTTGATGAAATATGTAAGATGTCAGATGCTGGGTTAGGATAGATGCTAATTGACGAAGCTGTTTCAAACTCATCAATTCCAATTTCGCACAATGCCTGTACCTCCAATTCGTCGTAACAATCTGTAGCATTTTCTTGAATTTCATACACAGCATTAGGATTGTCAAAAACATCGCAAACTGCTTTTATATGGCAATAAGAGAGCATTGGGTTGTACTTGATCCATAGGTTGGTTATGGAGTCATCTGCCAATGAGCTTAAATCTTGCAGCGTGCTAAGCGAGTCGTTGGAAGTGATAGATAATCGTTTAACATATTTCAGATTGCCCAGTGCACTTAAATCCTGCAAACGGCTATTCTCCCATAATTGCATGTAGGTATCTACTTCTTCTAAATTATTCAATCCTTCTAAAGATGTTAGCTGGCTATTGTCAATGCTCACGTATCTTGCGTAATGTAACTGTTCAAAACCCTTGAGATTCCTTAGTTTAGGATTTCTGCTTATGCGAATGCTTGCATGAATTTCTGATAGATTTCCAAAATTGGTTAAGCTATCTAACTTTTCGTTATCGTAAATAGCGAAGGTTCCACCTCTTACCTCTTCAAGGTTTTCCAGCCCTCCCAGGTTTATAAGATTCCTGTTTGTTACTATTCCAAATCCCATTATGTTTCTAAGGCTGCTAAGCCCATTAATATTTTGCAAGGCATCGTTATCTTCAATCTGTAGCGTTAAGCCTATTGAGTCAAGACTGCTAAGACCATCAAGATTTAGAAGCTGACTGTTGTCTTTGATTGAAAATATACCTCCAATTGTTTCAAGACTTTCGAGCCCGGTTAAGCTAGTTAATGAACCATTGTCTTCGATTAGTAGGTCTCCGGTAATTGTTGCCAGGTTTTCAAATCCAGTAAGGTTTGCAAGTGGCATTTGTAAGTTTTGAGGCGGTGTTATTTCAAGATTACCGCTGATACTCTGCACACCATTTAAACCATTTAAATTTGTTATGTCCGTGCCACTAATAAGAACATCACCTGCGAGCTGTGTGCAATTGGAGTAATCTGTTGCAAAATTATCAATGTCCGATTGCTGCTCGAAGTAGTAATTCCCATAAGGCAAACATGTTAAGGTAAAACCACAATCTGAGGCGATTTCCGGAGGTGTATTACAGCCAGGTGCATTATCCCAAACATCAATAAAACCAGTGGGACTATTTAGGAAATCGCAAATACCTTGTGCCGCACAAGAGCTTAATGAATTATTTGACCTAATTTCTAAACTTGTTAAGCTTGCGCTGTTTATACCAGCCAAAGCGTTAATATTTGTCAGTGCCGGATTCATTAGAATACGCACGGTCTCAACTGTTTTTAGGCTATCAATACCTGACAATTCTAGTAGCGATTCATTCCCATAAATCATCAGCTGCCCATTTATTTGTTCCAAATTATCCAAACCTTGTAATGATACAAGGGAATCGTTCCTCTCTAATCGCAAATGTCCAACTTGCTCCAAAGCATTAAGTCCACTCATATCTATTATCCTATTGTTATGGGATAAATAGATGTCTGCACAACTTACCAAGTTGTGCAAGCCATTTAAAGTTGGCAAGTTGTTCGAACCAAACGAAACAGTGCCACTAACCTCAGTAATACTTGCAAGTGCAGAAATGTCGCTTAGCTTTTCGTTATTACCAATCTGGAGATGCTGATTTATATTGCTAAGATTAGCCAATCCGTTTAGTGTTTGCAATTCTCGGCAACCTGAAATGTTCAATGTGCCAACTGAATTCAGACTACTTAGACCATACAGACTGGATAATGAATCACAACCTTGTATTTCGAAATTGTAGCCAATGGTTTGTAGGTTTTGTAATCCATCCAAATCCTTAAGTTCTGTGAATGTACCTGCATAAAAGCCCATTATTATTAGGCTTCCTGTAATTTCTGTTAGGCTTGATAAACCGTGCAAATTGGCCAGATCGTAACATCTAACTAACACGTCACCATCAATTATACTTATGCCCGGAAATGCTAGTTGAAATCCATCTATCTCATATTGTTCATAAATTTCAATAGAGCCAGTGTGGGTATTTTGAGCAAATGTAAACTGTCCGATGAAAATGGAAAGGACTAGAATTAGGAGCGTCTTTTTCATAGCGTTTTAGTTAAGCTTAGCACGGTTATTAATTGAATAGATAGTAAAGATAGCATCTTTACTTAACTATTAAATTTTCAGCCGGATGTTTTAACATTTATTTATTGAGAGCTAAATGATAGAACTTGAATGTTTTGCGCAATAGTATTTGGAAGCACTCGAAGGAGTCCTAATTGTTTTGACATTTACATACCATTTCCATATCTTGAACAAAAAATAATCCTCATGATCAAGAAAAGCATCCTTACGCTGCTAATAATTGTGTTAATTGTTGCAAGTGTTATTCTGTTTAGAACGTTTACACTGGAGTCCAAACAAATTGAAGTTGATGCCATTGCTGAAATAGATGTTCCTGCAGGTGCTGCTGAGCGTTTGTCGCAGGCCATACAAATACCAACCATAACTTATGAGGATCGATCATTAATAGATACCACACAATTCGATCGCTTACAGGAATTCTTATTCAACAGTTATCCACTTGTTGATTCGCTACTCACCAAAACAATCATTAATAATTATGGACTTTTGTATTTCTGGGAAGGAAGTAAAGCGGATTTAAAACCGGGTATTTTAACCGGACATTTAGATGTTGTGCCACCTGAGGAAGAATCTTTAGATAAGTGGGAGCATCCTCCTTTTGGTGGCGTTATTGAAGATGGCGTAATATACGGCCGTGGCAGCTTAGATGACAAGCTTAGCGTATTAGGGATTCTAGAATCAGTTGAGATGATGCTTGCGGAAGGCTATCAACCTGAACGTAGTTTGTACCTGGCCTTTGGCCATGACGAAGAGATTATGGGAACATATGGAGCTGTGGCCATTGCCAAACATTTAAAGGATAATGGAGTAGAGGCGGAGTTTGTTCTTGATGAAGGATTAGTCATTACAAAAGGAATGATTCCGGGCATTGAAAAACCGGTCGCATTAATTGGTATAACAGAGAAAGGCTACATGACTGTTGAATTACATGTTGAGATACAAGGAGGACATTCGTCGATGCCTGAGAGGGAAGGTGCAATTTCTGTTTTGACAAATGCCATTAGCAAGTTATCGCAACAGCCTTTCGAACCAGAATTATCGAAACCAGTTCTTAAGTTTGCAGATTATATTGGACCAGAGGCGCCTTTTACATTAAAAATGGCTTTTGCTAATCTTTGGTTATTTAAAGGAACCGTAATTGGACAATACGAAAAAACGGGACCTGGAAAGGCTTTGGTAACCAGTACTATTGCTCCAACCATATTGAGAAGTGGCGTTAAAGAGAATGTGATTCCGTCGCATGCCATGGCGGTTGTGAATTTAAGATTGCTACCGGGCTTAAGCGCAGAGGAGGTTTTAGCTTATTTTAAGACGACCATAGCCGACGATCGGGTTCGTATCAAACCAATCGGGAATCCACGCGAAGCATCACCTGTAGCAGAGGTGGATCATTTAGCTTATCGGGCAATTGAGAAAACCGTATTACAGGTTTTTGATGATGTGATTGTGGCGCCATCGTTGGTGCTAGCCACAACCGACTCACGTTACTACACGGAGGTGTCTGATAATATTTACAAGTTTTTACCTGTAATGCTTAATAGTGAAGATGTAGCCGGAATACATGGTTACAACGAGCATCTCTCAGTAGAAGGCTATCACGATTGCATCAGATTCTATTACCAACTGATTAAGAATGTAAACTAATTGGATTTAGCAACTCATTATTTCTTTCGCGTAATCAGTCATTGCTTTCATTTGACTTGCAGCTCTGCGCCTGCCTAAGGCAATTGTTGAATAAATGATGAGAATGAATAAAAGAGCAAGAGCTGCAACTACGAGTGATAGGGTTGGAGATAATCCAAGGTTAAGCTGCGAAAGTGCCAGCATTACAGCAAAAAAGCATAATACTGATCCTCCAATAATACCGAAAATTGTGAAGGTAAACGTTTCGGGATTTGGGCCCATTACCTCTCGAATAAGTGTACCGTTCTCACTTTGTTCAATTGAAATGCTTAGCTCAGGCGACCACCATTTTGCTTCTTCTGCTCGGGTCTTAAAAAACACCTTATTATTAGCTGTTTTAAGATTGAACGGTTGCGAGCTGTCATTTAATCTCCTGATGAACTTCCTTAAAACTTGCTCAGGATGCTCATTCAGTTCGTATCGATTACGAATGTTAATACCAAAATGATTTGCCATAGAAAAGGGTTTCTGCCTATTATAACCCTTAACGTTATCATGTTAAATATGTTCAGTAAAAACACTGGTTATTTGTGCAATACCTATTTTTTAAGCTCCATTAGATAATAGATCTTCTCATTAGGAACATCATAAATCTCCATAGACGAACTTTGCATATAACCATGCACCTGAGAATATTCTTTCAGAGCAGGGTAGGCTTTAATTATTCCGGCAAAAATAGATAGTTGTCTTTTGAAAGGAAACTCAACCACCATGTAATCTTTCACGGGAATTAATGACATCTCAAACTCACCGGCTATTGTTGTTCCCAAATCGTTTGAAGGCTGATCAACTATACACCCGATCTGACTGCGCAGTTCTGCTTTGGCAACGGTTTCAGGGTTGTCTAAATAAATGCCAAAACCTTTCGTGGTTTCAATCCCTTTTTCGAGGAGGGCATTGTAGACTTTCATTTGTACAGCGCCAGCCTGAGCATAGTCTCCAGTGTGAGATTCGTACACAACAGTAAATGGCCCCATTGGTTTTTCCTGAACGTCAACGGAAGTAAAGAAGCCGGCATCCCATGCAATTACTACACCGGCAATTACAAATACGAGTATGGCGATTAATAGAATTTTTATGAATTTCATAGCAATGTTAATTATTCTTTGCCATCGGCAAAATCTTGTAAGTAGCTGTATTTTTTGGTTAATTTTCCTCCTTTGGTAATCATGGCTCTTTCTACTATTCCTTCGCTATCTTCACCGAACATCGATGGAAATACATTCTTAATTAAGCCAAGGCCAAAATCAACAGATGCATCGCGAGGCAGTTCGCCCGGAAGATTATCAACAGCCATTACTGTAATGTTCTTCAAATCCCAGGCATCAGCTTCAAGACCCGTTTGTGGATCGTAACCATAAAATGGATCGGCAATGGTTGAGGCCCTTAAGGTAGATGGAATTGGATCAGCAATATCACAACTTACATCAGCAATAACCCCAATTTTAAAGTCCTCTTCACGCATATCCTCAGGTGTCATGAATTTTGGCGATTTTTGGTCCCAAAAATGACAAGGAATGAAAAAGTCTGTGACTTTAGTAAATGGCTTGAATGTGCTCTCGTATGTTTCAGGATTTTTAAAGAAATGGTTCATGTCGAAATCCGATCCATCTTTTCGCCTCACGTATGAATCTGGTTCAATCTGGCAAACAACAGCCTCGTTAAACTCTTTTTCAAGAAATTCCTTTGGCGATACTTGTTTGATGTTTAATGGAGCAAGTGTTTCCATAGCACCGTGTGCAACCCGACCACCACCGGTGATTAATATTTTTATTGCAGGGAGTTTCACTAGTTTCAATTTCTCCTGCATTTCTTCCAAATCATGAAGATCTTTTGCCCTTGGCAAATTATAAAGTTTTGTACGTTTCCCAAATGCCAATAGGCCATTGTAGGCTCCTACAATACCAGCCCAACGACCAAATGCAACTAAACGTTGGCCCGATTTAGCGGTAAGGTATTCGTGATCGAGTAACGAGATTTTATGATCAAGGCAAGCATTTAAAAGAGGGCGATTGTATGATTGTTTTTTAGCGGTGTGCGAAAAGAACAAATAGGTCTTGTTGTCAATAAGCTCAGGAATATGCACTTCTTTAACACCAAGTAGAATTTCACAATCAGATATGTCTTCTTTTAAAGTGAGCCCAAGGGCTTCATATTCTTCATTTTTAAAACTACGATAGTCGCTTGGCTGAATAAATAATTCTACATTAGGAAACATTTTTGTTACCTGTAGAGCTTGTTGTGGCGGCAATACTACTCGTTTATCTGGTGGGTTCTTGGTTTCTTTAAGTACGCCAACTTTTAATTTATTCATAGTCGTTTATTCTTGAGATGATCAATATTATGCCTGGATGATTTCGCCCGTAGTTGGGTCTAATTCAGAGCCAAACATGCTGTGTGGTATTAAATATATTGCAAACAAAATCACTGCGGCAATAATGGCATATACCGGCCGCTTCTTTTTAAGATTTGCTATTACTGCTACAAGGAAGAAAATCCATGCAATTAATGTTTTGTTGTCTGTAAGATCCATGCCATTTGGGAATCCTGTCCAGAATTCACCAAAAGCATATTTCTGAACAATTGGTCCTAGCACCATTCCTCCTAGCGTAAAGGTTATGAAGGTAAGGAAAATATATTTTCGATACTGTGTTCTCTTGGCAATTATTAAGAGAATCATCAGATTGGAAAATAGCATGGTAAGAAACATGAGGAAGATATGCGGAATTAATACATAATCCGGCACAGCATCATTGAATCGAATAATAATCGGTTCTTCCTTGGAGTAAACAAGTGAGCTTCCATTCGCGTCAAACTGAAGATAATAGGCAAGTTTGCCGGCACTAGGCTGATCAGGTAAAATAGCGCTAAGCTCATCACCGTTTCTTTCAAGTGGAACAGCTGTGTAGTCTTCGTTTGTTGGATAGCGTTTGTAATAAATGCTGCCCGACACAGCTTCGTTTGGTATCTCAAATTTAATGATACAAACCTCATCGAGTGTTGAACTTCGTATACATTTCAATCTGTATTCTGTGCCATCGAGTTCGGTATTAATGTATTTTGGATGATTAGGTCCGGTGGTTCTTTGATAAACGGCCGAAGCTATTGTGAGTACAATGGCTAATAGCCAGAATATCCATATCCTTTTGTTGTTTGCCATATTTAAAATTTTGCTTAGGTGCTTTAAAAATGTGAAAGTTTTTCACAGTCTCAAAATATTATTGCCATTACATGTTGAAGAACTTGTTAATTCTTCTGAAAGGAGAATTAAATGCAAAAGCTGCCAGCTGTTTCGCTATATTCTTGATGAATGTTTTATCTCAAGTCAATATTGAATTACGGTTTTTAATGTTGTAAATTGCAATGCAATTATAACCCAATTTATAAAGCGTACATAAAAATACTTGTCATGAAAATAAAAGTACTTTTCGTCTTCGGCCTTTCGCTGCTTCTTTTTACGGCTTATTCTCAGCAATCACCAATTGGTATGCTCTGGATGCATCATGGAAATGAAGGCTTTTCTCAGGTTAGTTATATAGGTGGAGTTAATTATCCCGACATGCAATATCAATATGTCGATTCTGGAATCATTAACTCCTTTTGTGCAAATGATTCGGCGCTGTATTATGGTGCTCAGGATTTACTTGCTTATTACATTCCTTCTGCATCATATGTAACACTGGGAACCGAATTATATATGAGCGGAGTGACCTGCGATGATAGTACTGTAGCGGTAAGCTCCTATCAAAATCCGTACATTCGAATTTATAAACCACAGTCGGCATTTGAGAATTTAACAGCTTTTGATACTACCTTTATTCACGAACCTGTGACCGATATGTTAATTGTTGGAACTAAACTATTTTTACTTCAAACCTATCAGGTGCAAATAATCGATTTAGAGCTAATGGATACCATTGCAACTGTAGAAACTCCGCAGCCATTCCCATTTGGAGGCATGAATAGTTTTATAGTTGAAGGTGCTGAGGAATTGTATATAGTTCTTGTTTATGCAACAGGAGCAGAGCGCTACTCTGTTACCAGTTTGAACAAAAATACCTTTGATACGGCCACGGTTTACCATCAGGAGTTTTCCGGTGTATACGACCATCCGGTTATTGCCGGCGATGACATGTACCTTGGTCAGTTTCCAACTTATTATAGTTTTACCGACGATAGCTTATATCTGCAACCTTATCAGGTGGAGTTCCCACGAGTGAAAGCATATGACGCAGTGAGCAATAATTTGTTTGTAAGTGAATATAGTTCTGGTTATTTGTATTTACACAATCCTACTATGAATCTGACTTTCGATACGGTACAGTTGGCCGGGCCAATATGGACCGCTCAATTCAAGGAAAATCAAATTCAGCGGGTTGAGTTTGAGGAGCCGCATAGATTTGGCATATATCCGAATCCCGCTACATCTAATTTTACAATTCAAACAAGCAATGCTGCCAACGTAGTGAGTGTGAAAATGCAGAACCTACAGGGACAAGAGTTTCGTTCTGAATTTAGTCAGGTTCATGCAGATGCACTCGGCGTACAAACATCAGGATTGGCAGCAGGTATATACTTAGTGTTAGTGCAGTTTGCTAACGGCGAGATCGGGTCGCAAAAACTTATGCTTGTCGATTAAAATTGTACAAATCGAAAAGTGATTTTATGATGGCTGTTTCAGTAGCTTCAATTTCTTGGCTCTAGATAAATTATTGCTCATTGTTTGATCTTTTAACTAATTGCTGTTCATTTCGTTTTATGGCTTTAAATGCGTGTGCATAAAATGTTGACAAGCAGTGTCCTTGTCATTTAATAGGTTCGCCTAAATTTGTTACTTTTGCGCGAAGAATAAATTTATATTGAAATGAAGTTTTTTATTGATACAGCAAACTTAGAGCAGATTAAAGAAGCTCAGGATCTTGGAATTATTGACGGTGTAACAACCAATCCTTCGCTTATGGCGAAAGAAGGAATTACCGGTGATGAAAATGTAATTAATCATTACAAAGCTATTTGCGAGATTGTTGATGGTGATGTTAGTGCTGAAGTAATAGCAACTGACTATGAAGGTATGGTTCGCGAAGGTGAGATTCTTGCAGCTTTGCATCCTCAGATTGTTGTTAAAGTACCCGTAATTAAGGAAGGTATTAAAGCAATCAAATACTTCTCTTCGAAAGGTATTCGTACAAATTGCACACTTATTTTTTCAGTGGGACAGGCTTTACTTGCAGCTAAGGCTGGAGCAACGTATGTTTCTCCATTCATTGGTCGTTTAGATGATATCTCATCCGATGGTGTTGATCTTATTGACAAAATTGTTGATATGTTCAATTATTACGAATTCGAAACAAAAGTACTTGCAGCTTCCATCAGATCAACTCAGCATATTATACAGTGTGTTGAAGCTGGCGCCGATGTAGCAACTTGTCCGTTGAAGCCAATTCTTGGATTATTAAATCATCCCTTAACTGATAGTGGACTTGCTCAATTTCTGAAAGACCATAGTAACGCTAAAAAATAAATTATGCTACTGCGCATTCATCCTGATAATCCTAACGAACGCTATATTTTACAGATTGTAGATGTGCTTCGTAAGGGTGGTGTTATCATTTATCCAACCGATACTCTTTATGGTATTGGCTGCGATATTACCAATCAAAAGGCTATCGAAAGAGTAGCCCGGATTAAAGGGATAAATGCGCAAAAAGCTAATTTCTCTTTTATCTGCAGCGATTTAAGTCATTTGTCTGATTTTACCTTACCGGTGAAAAATGACATTTTTAAATTGATGAAACGCAATTTGCCAGGTCCGTTTACTTTTATTTTGCCAGCCAATACAAACGTTCCGAAGTTGTTAAAGTCGAAGCGTAAAACCGTTGGTATAAGGGTTCCTGATAACAGTATCATTAGAGAAATTGTAAATACACTAGGTAATCCAATTCTATCAACATCGGTGTTTGAGGAGAACATGGAAATAGAATACATTACCGATCCAGAGCTTATTTACGAAAGATATGGCGATCAGGTTGATATTGTTATCGATGGAGGCTATGGCAATGTTACTGCTTCAACTATTGTTGATTGTACCAGTGGCGACATTGAGATTTTGAGAGAGGGCGAGAAGGAGCTGGAATAATTTGTATCAAGGATTATGTTATCTATACTAATACCCATTTATAATTTTGATGTTCGCATTCTTGTAAAGAATCTGGATATTCAGGGTATGGCACTGAATGTTCCCTATGAAATTATTCTTTTGGATGATGCATCTGACGGAGTATATCGGCAATTGAACAGGGAGCTCGACGAACTTAAATCGGTGCATTATTTCGAGCTGCCAGCAAATATTGGTCGTGCTGAAATTCGGAACCGAATGGCCGAAATTGCCAAGTATCCTTATTTGCTCTTTATGGATGGCGATTCTGAAGTAATGTATAATGATTTCTTGCAGAACTACATTGTTGAAGCCAATGGCGAATTGGTGGTGTATGGTGGACGTATCTATTCCATGGTACCACCTCCGGATAAACAAAAGCATTTACGCTGGAAATATGGCAACAAGGTAGAAACCATAAGAGCACAAGAGCGCACCGCCTTTCCCTATCGTTCGTTTATGACGAGTAACTTTATGATATCGAAATCTATTTTTGGTAAAATACGCTTTGATGAAGATATTAAAACCTATGGGCATGAAGACACGCTATTTGGCTACAATCTTAAAAAGGCAAAAATAAAGCTCATACATATCGACAATCCATTAGTGCATATTGGATTGGAAGATGGGAATGAGTTTCTTAGAAAAAAGAGAGACGGTATTGAGAATCTCAGAAGCATCCTACATAAGCAAGAGAATCAGGACGATTTTATAGCGGAGGTGAGTTTGTTGAGAAGATATGCAGCCATTAAAGGAACTTTCAAAGAGCGCTTTCTCATACGCCTGTACAAGAGGTATAATAAAGCCTGGGAAAAGAATATCTGTGGAAGATTCAGAAGTATCTATCTTTTTAATTTATATAAATTAGCTTACTTCGCGTATCTTGAGTCAAACAAGATGGAGTAGCTGTTGTTTACACACCTAAATTGGAAGTAACAATGAATCTGTTATTTATTAGTGGTCAGGAAATAATTGTAATTATCCTAATAGTGATTGTGCTGTTTGGAACCAAGCGCTTGCCTGAAATTGTTAAAGGATTGGGCAAAGGCATGAATGAGTTTAAAAAAGCGACAGGTGATATTAAGCGCGAATTTGAGCAGCAATCAGATATTGGTAACGATATAAAAAAAGTGAAACACCAAATTCAGGAAACCACTTCAGAAATTAAAGAAAACCTGAATAAATCTGAGCTCGCAAAAGGAGTAACCGACATTAAAAAGAATATCGATAAGATTAAAAAGATTTAATTTTTCATCGGCCTGATCGTATACACATCTTTACACAAAAAAATACTTAGTGGACATAATATATTTAATAGTAGGTATACTCTTACTAACCTTAAGCGGAAACGAACTTGTAAGAGGATCGGTGGCCATAGCGAGATTTTTTAAACTCTCAACGTTGGTTATTGGTGCTACGGTTGTATCGTTGGGTACATCTGCGCCAGAGCTGATTGTTAGCCTGGATGCCGCGCTTAAGGGAATGCCAGACATGTCGCTGGGAAATGTTATTGGTTCGAATATTTCTAATATGGCGCTGGTGCTTGGGCTCACGGCGATTATTATGCCTATTCCGCTTAAAAAGTTGACAATAAAGTGGGATTGGTTAATCATGATGTGTTCAGGACTATTGCTGGCTTTTTTCCTTTATACTGGGTCGGTTCTTAGCAGGCTGGAAGGAATTATTTTGGTGATGCTTCTTGTTGGCTATATATTATTTTCTATTCGTATAAATAGGATTAAGAAGACAGGCGTAAGTAACGATGACGAAGTGATAGCTATCAATCGGTTTTGGTTTAATTTAAAAGACATTAAAAACTTATATGCAAAAGATGCGGAACTGCCATTGCTTCTAGCATTTATAGTTGTAATAGTGGCGAGTTTCGGCTTGGTGTTTGGCGCACGTTTCTTAGTTGAAGGTGCTTCGTCTATTGCTCGCGATCTTGGAGTTAGTGAGCGAATAATTGCTGTTACCGTAATTGCTGTTGGAACAAGTTTACCAGAGCTAGCTACTTCGTTAGTTGCAGCCATCCGCAAGGAGATGGATATATCAATTGGAAACATTATCGGCTCCAATATTTTTAACGTTTTTGGAATCCTCGGACTAACAGCCGTTGTAACAGATATAAATTTAGCCGATGAAGGGCTATTTCTGGATATCTTCTGGATGTTGTGTATTTCTGTGTTGTTGATTCTAATGATTATTCCCTTTAAGCCAAAATGCAAATTGATAGATAAATTTAAAAATACCATTACCTTCTTTGGTAAAAGTGAATATGTTGCATCCGGATTAATAAAGCGCAGCGAGGGTGTTGCTCTTTTCCTTATTTATATAATCTACATAGTTTGGGTATTTGTAATTTAAGTTATCACCTCCTGCTGGGAGCGTACTTAACCTTTATACTTTGTCTTTCTTGTTTATTCGAATAATCATAAGCAGTAAGCATTTGAAATCCATTGCTCTTTAAATCCATAATAATTGCTTCGGGTTTGATTGCTGATGAGGATCCTGGTATTGTAAAAGTTGCATAGAGGTAATTACCATCAGCAATGAGATGTTGCCCATTTAGTGTTTGCATTTTATTGCCCATTGAAATTCGATATTCGAAAGCCTCGATGTACATCCCAATAAATGCATCATTAATCGGATGGTCCATTTTACCCCATCGCTCGGATTGGTATGTTATTTCTGCATGAGCAAGATTTGGGTAAGAAGAAATCTGTGCTGATATTTCCTGTGGATTCACAATTAGTTTCGCATCTTTATGTTGTATATATATTCTGGTTTTGCCAATCTCGAACTCCGGCAAACACGCAGCTCCTCGCGATTCGTATTCAAGAACTTCAAAATGATTTTTGTAAAACTTTACCCAATTCACCGGAGTTCTCAATTGCACTGTTTCTGCTGTTTTATCATTCAAATAATTGGCCTTTCTAATAATGTCAGTTGGAAAATTAATCGCAAGATTTTTTAATCGCATCTCAACAAACCAATGAGGATTCAACATTTGTTTAAATTCCTTATAGGTGATGCTGTAATTTACTCTTGAGAAGTTGTAGGATATTATTTTACCATTATTGTAGCGAGGTTTCTCTTCAGTGTATTCCGGTCTGAATTCAAAAAAATGTGCATATAGCTCGTCCCGGTTAGTATCTTTAATGAGAGGTTCAATAAGGTGTTTAAATACATCGCTTACTACTTTCCTGTATTTGTAATTTTGGTAGGGATTAACGCTTTCGATTATTGTTGCTTGAAAGGCATTGTGCAGCTTGATATCTGCAATGGTGGTGTTTATCTTATAATGGTACTTTAAAAAATTAAGGACAACATGCGGATTATCATATAAGGAATTGGCAGCAAGGAATAGAAATGAAAAATCGTTTCCAACCTCAAAGGCAGTTACCATTGCACTAAAAATGGAGCTGTCAGAATAGTTGTATTCATCTTTGGTGATACCTGTTCTGCGTCGTAAAGGATCATCTGTACTTATATTAAATTCATAAGTGGAAGTGTTTTCTCCCTTTCTGCAAGGATTAAATATCATCTGTAAATTGCTACCTTTTACTTCGGCTTTCTGACTGAATAGATTGATAAGATTAAAAGTATTTCTCAGATTTCCGTCTATAAAAGTATGAGTTAGTGAATTGATCTCAAATCGATCAAGATCTGTGTTTAGTTGTTCAAGACTGATATAGTCTTCCGCTCCATTATAGAATTTGTATTTTGAAGATAGTGGCAACAAGCTTGCCTCGCATGGACAAGATGAATTCTCCTCGTTGGATATTTCAAGGCCGTTTTCAAATTGTTTGCAGGAGTCCAGAGCTCCGGATAAACTGAAATACTTCCAGGTGCCATCTCTGTTTCCATCTCTGAATGATCGAAGCTCCGCAAGCTCTCCATTTTTATGAAATCTTAATGTCGAGCCTATTTGTTTACGATCTTGCTCTATTCTTTTTTCGTATAACTCACCATTGCTATGAAAACTGAGTAAGTCTTTTCGTCCTTCCTGTTTTAGATCAGGTTTAATGATGGAGCGAATTGAATCATTGTCAAAGAAGTCAATTGTAAAGAGATGTTGATTCTCGTCCATGCTTTTTACTTTCTTCTGTTTTTTGCTGCCATTCTCGTAATAATCTATCCAGTTGGTTTTATTGTTTATGCTATCAGAAACCGCCTCAAATTTTAAATCACCACTTTCATAATATCTTTTTAAAATGGTATGTCCAGAGCTATCATAGAGCAACTCGTCTCGCTTATTTCCGTTTTCAAAGTAGCTGTTCCAAATGCCAT